>CACXQO010000034.1 GCA_902769815.1 uncultured Bacteroidia bacterium
ATGATTTCGGCCTGATGGCCCTTGAAATCAATGGCTTTCACCGGACATTCGCGAAGGCATTTGTAGCAATCTTTGCATCTCGCATTGCGAAACTCAAGATATTTCGACATAATGACGGTGTTTTAGAGTTCAATCAGGGGATAGATTTCCTTCACGAAAAGTTCTTCGGCATTGTCTTTGGTGACGTTGTGCAAAAGCAAGAAGCCGTCTTCGGCGCTGATGCTGGCTTTCTTCATCATATTTTCCGAAATGCCGTCGGTCTTCACATTCACACCTTTGGCGCAATGGCCGAGGCAGAAGCTGGCCTGCAATTCGACGAGGTCTTCAACGTCATATTTCTTGAGGATGTCTTTCAAGGCTTGGATCACATCGTAGGAACCTTTCAGGTGGCAAGAGCTGCCCACACATACTTTAATATTCATTTTGGGTTAGTTTTAAGGGGTTGTTTGTTTTGAACGGTATTTTCTTCTTTTTGTTGTATTGTTGCCTTGCCATTTTTGGCGGGCAGCCGTTTTTTTGTGGCCGCCCGCCTGCCAATGGCTATATCAACTCAAAAATTAACTTCAGTATCGTAATAGCAGCACTTCAGCAATTGTTCCATTTCCTCTTGCGTCGGGATGCGCGGATTGGAGCCTGTGCAAGCGTCGCCAATGGCGTTCTTGGCGATTTCGGGCAACCTTTCAAGGAACACGTTTTCAGGCACAAAGCCTTGTTCGCAAGGGTAGGAGTCGGCACCATAGTTCTTGATGCAATGCGGGATATTGAGGTCGTCGTTCATCTTGCGCAGTGCGGCGATGAGCAGGGCAACTTTCTCGTCGTCGTTGCTCCCGCCGAGGTTCATTGCGTCGGCGATGGCACCGTAGCGTTGCTTGGCCTCGGGGTTCTTGGCGTTGAAGGCAATCACCTTGGGCAGATACATTGCATTGGCCGCGCCGTGGATGATGTGTGCGCCATAATCGGCAAACACGGCTCCCGTCTTGTGGGCCATCGAGTGGACGATGCCCAACAGGGCGTTGGAGAAGGCCATACCAGCAAGGCATTGGGCGTTGTGCATCTCGTTGCGGGCGTTCACGTCGCCGTTGTACGAGTTCACCAAGTCCCTCTGTATCATCTTGATGGCGTGCATAGCCAACGGGTCGGTGTAGTCGCAGTGGGCGGTCGAAACGTAGGCTTCAATGGCGTGGGTCATAGCGTCCATACCCGTGTGGGCCACCAATTTCTTGGGCATAGTTTGGGCCAAAGCTGGGTCAACGATGGCCACGTCGGGCGTGATTTCAAAGTCGGCGATGGGGTATTTGATGCCCTTTTCATAGTCGGTGATGATGGAGAAGGCGGTCACTTCGGTGGCCGTGCCCGAGGTGGACGAAACGGCGCAGAAGTGGGCCTTGGTTCTCAATTTGGGCAAGCCGAACACCTTGCACATATCTTCGAAAGTGGTTTCGGGGTATTCGTATTTAATCCACATTGCTTTGGCTGCATCGATGGGCGAACCGCCGCCGATGGCCACAATCCAGTCGGGTTGGAAGTCTTGCATCACGGCGGCACCGTTCATCACGGTCTCCACCGACGGGTCCGGCTCGATGCCGTCAATCACTTTCACTTCCATTCCGGCCTCTTGCAGGTAGGCAATGGCCTTGTCCAAAAATCCGAAGCGTTTCATACTTCCGCCGCCTACGCAAATGACGGCGCGTTTGCCTGTGAAGGTCTTCAATGCTTCAAGAGCGTTTTCTCCGTGATAAAGGTCTCTCGGTAATGTGAATCTATTCATTTCTTTGTTGATTTTTGAGTTGGTTGTCAATTGTTTATTATGTCGGTTTTGTTTGATTGTTGGTTGTTGAAAATCCTCTTATTTCCCGTAGTAGGCTTGCTTGTAGATTTCGACGATTTCCTTCACAAGCGGGTATTTCGGGTTGGCGCCGGTGCATTGGTCGTCGTGGGCTTTCTCGGCGAGGGCTTCCACATTGGCCATAAACACCTTTTCGTCGATGCCGGCTTCCTCCACGCTGAGCGGCATGTCCATATCTTTCATCAATTGGCGGATGGCGGCGATGAAGTTGTCGATGCTTTCTTCGTCGTTTTTGCCACCGAAACCGAGGAATCGGGCTGCCTTGGCCAATTTCTCGTCGGCCATGAAGCGTTCATACTTCGGGAACGGAACGAACTTATTGGGCTTCAGTGAATTGTATTTCACAACGTAGGGCAACAGAATGGCGTTGGCGCGTCCGTGCGGGATGTGGTAGTCGCCGCCAAGTTTGTGGGCCATACTGTGGTTGAGGCCGAGGAAGGCGTTGGTGAAGGCCATACCAGCGATGCACGAGGCATTGTGCATCTTTTCGCGGGCTTTCAGGTCGAACTGGCCGTTTTCGTAGCAGCGTTTCAGGTAGCCGAACACGAGGTCCATGGCTTGCAGGGCAAGGCCGTCGGTGTAGTCGTTGGCCATATTCGAGATGTAGGCTTCAATGGCGTGGGTCAAAACGTCCATACCCGTGTCGGCGGTGGCGCGCTTGGGCAGCGAAACCACAAACTGCGGGTCGATGATGGCCACGTTGGGTGTCACGGCATAGTCGGCCAAAGGATACTTGATGCCTTTCTTCTTGTCGGTGATGACGGTGAAGGCGGTCACTTCGCTTCCCGTGCCCGAGGTGGTCGGGATGGCCACCATCTTGCATTGCTGGCCCAAATGCGGGAACTTCACCACGCGCTTGCGAATGTCCATAAACTTTTGGCGCAGGCCGTCAAACGAGGTTTCGGGATGCTCGTAGAACAGCCACATACACTTGGCCGCGTCCATAGCCGAACCGCCGCCCAAAGCGATGATAACGTCAGGCTGGAACGAGCGCATCTCGGCCACGCCCCTCATTACGGTATCGACATCCGGATCGGGCTCCACGTCGGAGAAGATCTTGTAGTGGCAACTCTCCTCGCGCTTGTTGAGGTAATAGGTCACTTTGTCGACATAGCCGAGTTGCACCATCATCGGGTCGCTCACGATGAAGGCCTTGCTGATGCCTTCCATACTTTCGAGATATTGCACCGAACCGTATTCGAAATAGACTTTCGGCGGGATTTTGAACCATTGCATATTCACTCTTCTTTTGGCGATTTTCTTCTTGTTGATAAGGTTGACGGTCGAAACGTTGGCCGTGGTGCTGTTGTGGCCGTATGAGCCGCAGCCGAGGGTCAGCGACGGGGTGTTGGTGTTGTAGATGTCGCCGATGGCACCTTGCGACGAGGGCGAGTTGACGATGATACGGCCCACCTTCATGGCCTTGCCGAACTTCTCGATGAGGTCGTCGTTGGTGCTGTGGATGATGGCCGTGTGACCCAAGCCGCCCAAGTCGAGCATCTTGCGGCACATCTCGAAACCTTCAACGTGGTTGTTGACGACATAGTAGGCCAACACGGGCGAAAGTTTCTCACGCGAAAGCGGATATTCGGGACCGACATCCTTCAAACGTGCAATCAGTATCTTGGTGTTTTCAGGCACTTTCACGCCCGACTTGTCGGCAATCCAGTAGGCCGATTTGCCCACCACGTCAGGATTGACCGCACCTTTTTCGGCATTGATGACAAAGGCCGACACCTTCTTGATCTCGTCTTCGTTCAAGAAATAGCAGCCGTTTTCTTTCATATAACTCTCGAACAGGTTGGAAATCACCTTGTCGACGATGACGGCTTGCTCCGAAGCACAAATCATACCGTTGTCGAAGGTCTTCGACATCATCAGGTCGGTGCAGGCGCGTTTCACGTTGGCCGAGGTTTCAATATAACAAGGTGCGTTGCCGGGACCCACGCCGAGGGCGGGTTTGCCGCAACTATAGGCCGAGCGCACCATTCCCGAACCGCCCGTGGCCAAAATCAAAGACACTTTCGGATGGTTCATCAAGGCCATCGTGGCTTCAACAGAAGGATGCTCAATCCATTGGATGCAGTTTTCGGGTGCGCCTGCGGCAATGGCAGCGTCGCGCAAGGTCTTGGCGGCGGCCACCGACGATTGTTGTGCCGAGGGATGGAAACCGAAAATGATCGGGTTGCGGGCTTTGGTGCAAATCAGCGACTTGAACATTGTGGTAGAGGTCGGGTTGGTCACAGGCGTAACACCAGCCACGATGCCAACAGGCTCGGCCACTTCCACATAGCCTTCCATTTCGTTGTCTTCCACCACGCCCACGGTCTTTTCGTCCTTGATGGAATTCCAGATGTATTCTGTCGCGAAAATGTTCTTGATGATCTTGTCCTCATAAACGCCGCGCTGGGTCTCTTCGTGGGCAAGTTTGGCCAACTCGCGATGGTGTTCCAAACCCGCCAAAGCCATTGCGTAGACGATTTTGTCCACTTGCTCTTGGTCGAAGGTGACGTAGGTCTTCAAGGCTTCTTCGGCGTTTCTGACTAAAATGTCGATTTCTTCCTGTATCGATAATTGTTTATCGATTTTAACTGTTGAGGTTTCCTTTTCCTTAGATGTTTTCATTTTCTTAAAATTGTTGTTGGAAAATGTATCGGTTCGTTATTTGTTTTTCAATTTATAGGCAAGTTGGCGCGAAAGCACAGCGAGCGAAGAGGGGAGGTTCTCGTTTTTCACGAGGATGCCTTGAGGCACGTTGAGCAGCGCGAAAGCGAAGTTCCAGATGGCGAGGATGCCGCACGCCACCATTTGGTCACACACGGCCTGCGCTTGGTCGGCGGGCACGGTGATGATGCCGATTTTCACGCCGGTGCGTTTGACGAAACTGGCCATTTTCTCCATGGGGAGCACGTATTTGTCGCCGATTTGCAGTCCGTGCAGGTTGGGGTCTTTGTCGAACCCGACGACGATGTTCAAGCCCATGCTCGAAAACTCTTTGTTGGTCAGGATGAGGCGGCCAAGACTGCCCACGCCCACCAAGATGGCTTCGTCTTCTTTATCGTAGCCGAGGTGTTCGCTCAGGTCATTAATTAAGGTGTCGATTTCGAAGCCCGTGCGCGGCTTGCCTGTTACGGAGCAAACGCCCGCGAGGTCTTTGCGCACCAAGACGGGGTTGAGGTTGAGGCTTTGCGCCACGGCAGCCGCCGAAACAAAAGTCTGTCCTTCTTGCTTCAACTTGCGGATATGGCTGTAGTAGAGCGGCAACCGGCTCAAGGTCGATTTCGGTACTACTAAGGATGTGTTGTGTTGCGTTGCCATATCGATACAAATTTATCCATTTATTTGATGGCGCAAAAATAGTGCATTTTCCGATACGGTGTATCAAAAAAATGCACTAATTTTGAAAAGAATTATATATTGCTGATTTTTAGGGTGATAAATAATCACGGAGCAACCTCAATCTCAACACCCACACTCCAAGGCGAAGGGTTGTTGGCCTTTGTGCCAAGAATCGGGTCGTCTTTGGTCAGGATGGGGGAGAGGCGATAGCTGCCATAAACACCAATATTGATGACATTGGCAATGCTGTAACTGATGCGCGTGGTGGCACCGTATTCGAAACGGTTCATCGCCTTGGCACCGCTGATGTAGGTAACGACTTTGCTGTCATACGGTTGCGGATTGAGGGCGTTGCCGTCGTTATCCGTCCAATTGATGTTTTCAATGAGCGTGATGTTGCGTGTGGCATTGACACCACCATACACGCCCAAATCCCAGTTAATGCCCCACATGCGGATAATGATGCGTTGGAACAATTCTCCGCGCACTTGGAAATTCCTCATGGAGGTCTCGCCTTTCAAAAGGTCCAATTGGCCGTCTTTGTTGCGACAAAGGAACTCGTTCCAGCCGAGGCCAAGGCCCATACCTATTTTATATGTCTTGCCGTACATCCATCGGAAACCGAAGTCGAAGTGGGTGTTGGAACCGTTCCATTGATTGCTTTTAAGAGGATGGTCCAATTGGAGGAAAAACGATGTTTGCCAGCCTTCATTTTTCACCTTTTTAAAAGTGCCGTTTTGGCTGTTGCGGTTGTTGGCGAGCAAGTTGACATTGCCGCCCATTCCATTGATAGGGCAGGAGTCGTAGAAGCCGTTATAGCTGACATTCAGTTTCTTGCCTTCGCCGAAATTGCTGTTAAACAGTTTGATGCCTGTTGAATCGGGCGACACCTTATAATAACCAAGCAACACTCCGTCATTGCCTTCCACATTGATGAAAACAGGTTGGTTCTCAACAATCTCAGAGAAAGTGATTTTCACGCCGTCCTTTTCCTGCACAAGGTTTAAGGAACGCTTGGCGGGATTGAGGTCACCAGTGAAATAGGCGGCTTGTGGCACACCGTAACCGTAGGCATAGTCGAAATAAGGATAAAGGTCGGCGGATTTCTCTATTTCGGCCTTCATTTGGAGGGCGGTCTTGTTGCGCATGGTTTGCCAAGCGCAGGCACAGAAACCAGCCGTCAGCGGACTGGCGAACGAGGTTCCGGCTGCAATGGTATAGCCTCCGCTTGGGTCGGCTACATCAGCGATACCGAAAGCCATTACATTGGGTTTCAGTCGTTTGTCGGCAGTGGGACCGTATGAACTGAATTTGATATGCTGGTAGTTGTCCAAATCGCTTTCTATGCCGCCCACGGTGAGAACGTTCTCGGCATCGGCGGGCGTGATGATGGTCATCCAACGTTTGTCGTCGCCTTCGTTGCCGGCGGAATTACAGATTAAAATGCCTTTTTCGACGGCTTTGTTGGCGGCTTTGCCGACGTATGAGGTGCCGTCCATGTCCTTGGTCCAGTGGCGGTCCTTGCCGTAACCGAGAGAACTATTAATAATGTCGGCACCGTTCTTGTCGGCCCATTCCGCGCCTTGCGCCCACCACACTTCTTCCTTGAACGGCTCAGGGTCGATTTCGGTGCGGGCCAAAAGGAACTCTGCTCCAGTGGCAAGGCCAAGTTTTTGTCCCTTGTCGTTGATGCCAGCGATGCAACTCAGCACCATCGTGCCGTGCGTGCTCCAGCCGTACACGTCTTCCATTTTATTAGGGAAGTTGTAGGTTTTGAGAATCTGATGGTTGTCGCGCAGATGCTGGAAAGCTGGATGGGTGTTCACTTTTGGGAAACCACCGTCCATCACGCAGATGCGTAAGCCTTTGCCATCGATGCCTTTGTCGATGAAATGTTGGCCACCGAAACGGATAAGTTGGTCGGTGAGGATTTCGTTTTTGTCGTCCTCAGTTTCCTTGAACTCGGTTTTGACGCGAGCCATTGTTCCGCTGGAAACAATTTCCTGAACACGCGCCACAAAGGGCAGTTGGGCGATTCGGTTAGCATTGTCGTCAGTAGCCTCAACGCCAATCGCATTGAGCCAACGCGATTCGCCGAAAACCTCTGTGGCATAGGTGTTTACTGCATTGATATAACTGTCGTTCAACGGATAGTTGCTGATGTCGTAAAGGTCGGCACCGCATTGTTGGTAACGCTCGATAGCCTTCGCATCAAAGTAGGAGTAGGGGTCGAATTGGGTGTCGTTTTTGTCAGTGAAGAACACCCAGAAACACTTTTCTTGTGCCATTGCTATGGTCGAAACCAAGGCAAAAACGGTCAGTATGAAAATTTTTCTCATAAAAATTGAAATTTGATGCAAAGGTACGGTTTTATTTTCTACTTTTGTCCCAAATTATCATAAAACTACTGCCTATGGAAAAAAACCTTACTAAAGAGAAATTTGAAATCTTCATGATGCTTTGCGCCTCTGGCATTGATGGCAACATTTCTATGAACGAACTTGAACGCATTTGTATGCAATTCGACGAAGCCTCCTATAAAGAGGTTTTCGAGTCATGGAAGTCGATGACCAGTCCCGCATGGCTTAGTTTCTTCAAGGAGCACAAGGACGAGTTCCTGAAGACCGAGGAAGACAAGGCCGCCTTCATGGCCGATATCAACGACATTGTTTCGGCTGACGACGGCGAAACCACTCTCAAGGAGAAAAACTACTTGAAGGTGCTCGAAATGTTGATGAACGACGAACTTTAATTTCGTCACTTACCAACGAATAAAAGGCTTTCCGTTTGGCCAAACCCGACGGAGAGCCTTTTTTTCATGCCCTAAAACCGCCTTTTCTAAATTAGAACGATTCTAATCAAATGAAAGCCTCATTGAGGCAGTGGAAAAATGTGAGTTTATGTAATGAATATTGAATTATGTTGTAATTTTGCAGCCATAAAAAACACGGCTATGCAAGCAAGAAAATATCCTATTGGCATACAGACCTTTGAGAGAATAAGGGAGGAAAATTACCTTTACATAGACAAGACAGACTTGGTTTGGAAATTGACCAAGGAAAGCCCGTATGTATTCCTCAGCCGCCCGCGTAGGTTCGGCAAGAGCCTACTAACCACCACCTTGGATTCATATTTTCAAGGCCGTAAAGACCTGTTCGAGGGCTTGAAAATCATGGAATTGGAGAAAGAATGGGAGACATATCCCGTCATTCACTTGGATTTGAGTACGGCAAAACGACAGCCTTCGGCAGATGAATTGCGGGCAACCTTGATGTGGCTGATGAATCCATTGTGTAATGTTTATGGTCGTGATGCGCTGGAGACCTCTCCTGGCAAAATGCTAAATGGATTGATTCATAGGGCCTACGAGCAAACGGGGAAGCAAGTGGCTGTCATCATTGACGAATATGACGCGCCGTTGCTTGACGTGCTTCATGAATCGGAACAACTTGACCCGTTCCGTAATGTGATGCAGGAATTTTATGTCCAGTTGAAGGCGAATGAGGCGATGATTAAGTTCTGCTTCATCACGGGCATCACCAAGTTCAGCCAGTTGAGCATTTTCTCAACCATCAACAACCTGCTGAACGTTTCGATGCAGCCAGAGTATGCTGCCATTTGCGGCATCACTGAGGAAGAGTTTGAGCGAGACATGGCGTCCGACATTGCCATATTGGCCGAAAAGTATGGATGCACAAACGAAGATATGCATGGTAAGCTGAAGCAGCAATACGATGGCTACCGGTTTTCTGAAGAGTCGCCCGACATCTACAATCCTTTTAGCCTGTTGAAATGCTTCAAGCAAAAGAAGATAGATAGCTACTGGTTCGAGAGCGGCACGCCGACATTCCTCATCAGGCAGATGCAGCATTTCCGCACCGACATCACCACTATGGACGGTATGGAGGAACCTTCCTCGTCGTTCGACCGCCCTACCGAGGCCATGACGACCGCCCTGCCTTTGCTCTACCAGAGCGGCTATCTGACTATCAAGGACTACGACCGCGAGACGGAACTCTATCATTTGGGACTGCCAAACAAGGAAGTGCGTGTCGGCTTTATGGAGGGCCTGCTTCCTACCTATGCCGGACTTGAAGGCGGCACGGTGCAGAAAGGCTTCGCCGTGAAGTTATGGCAAGCGTTAAAGAAAGATGACATTGATAGCGCAATGCAAGAGTTGAAGACCTTCTTGGCTGGGGTTCCCTACGTTGAGGGTTTCAAGAAGAAATTGGAGGACGCCGCGTTCTCGGAGGGTTTCTACGAATACACTTTCTGGCTGATATTCAACATGCTAAATGTGTATGTCCAGACCCAAGTGAAATGCCACGGAGGGCGCATTGACTTTGCGGTGCTGATGCCCGAAACCACCTACGTTTTCGAGCTGAAGGTGAACGGCACTGCCCGCGAAGCCCTCGACCAAATCAACAGCAAGGGCTATGCGCTGCCCTACCAGACAGAAGGCAGAAAAGTAGTGAAGGTGGGCGTGCAGTTCGACCGCGACACGATGACCGTCGGGGAATACATCATCGCTTGAGTTGACTTAAAAACCGCCTTTTCTAAATTAGAACGATTCTAATTTACGTTTTCGGTGTTTTTTGCCTGTGCAAATGTTTGAAATTAAAGCATTTGCAAAGTCGGTTGATTTGGAAAAAACTTTGCGTATTATTTGGAATGAGCGGTATATTTCCCTAAATTTGCAGCGTTTTTCGGGTGTCTTTGCCCGACAGACAAGGAAAACAAAGTCAAATCACTCAATAATTAACCCAAAAAGGAAAAATATGGCAAAAGTTAAGTCATTAGCTGAACTGAAAGCTATGAGAGAAAAGCTTCAGTCGAACCTCGACCTTCGCGAAAAGAGCAACGACCCTGATTCGTTGGTGCAAGTTAAGGTCGCCATGGCCACCTGCGGTATCGCCGCCGGCGCCAAGCAAGTAATGGAACACATGATGGAGAAGGCCGACGAGTTGAAACTCGGCGTCGTCTTCACCCAGACCGGCTGCATGGGCTACTGCCACGCCGAGCCGACCATCGAGGTGAAGTGCCCAGGCAAGGACCCGATCGTCTTCGGTCATGTCGACAACAACCGCGCTGATGAAATCCTCACCAAGTATGTGATGAACAACGAAATGGTTGAGGGCGTCATTCCCGTGAACTATGAAACTATCTAACTAACCCTTAATTCGGAGGAATTTATATGGCAAAAATCAAGATGCACGTGCTTGTCTGCGGCGGTACCGGCTGCCAGGCTTCGGCAAGTGCTCAAATCATCAAGAACTTCGAGGACATTCTCGCCGCGAAGGGCTTGCAGGATGAAGTTCAGGTGGTCAGGACCGGTTGCTTCGGCTTCTGCGAGAAGGGACCCATCGTCAAGATCATGCCTGACAACACGTTCTACACTCAGGTGAAGCCTGAAGACGTCGAGAAAATCATCAACGAGCACATCATCAAGGGCCGTAAGGTCACAGATTTGCTCTACATGGACCCTGAAAACAAGGAACATGTCGCCGACTCGAAGCACATGGGCTTCTACCGTAAGCAACTGCGTATCGCTTTGCGTAACTGCGGTTTCATCAACCCCGAAAACATCGACGAGTGCATCTCGCGCGGCGGTTATGAGGCTTTGGGCAAGGTGTTGTCCGAAATGACCCCCCAACAGGTGGTCGACGAAATCACCAAGTCGGGCCTCCGTGGCCGTGGCGGTGCTGGTTTCCCCACTGGCGTGAAATGGGGCCTCTGCGCCAAGAACAAGTGCGATGAAATGTACGTCATCTGCAACGCCGACGAAGGCGACCCGGGTGCGTTCATGGACCGTTCCATCATGGAAGGCGACCCGCACAGCATCGTCGAGGCTATGGCCATCTGCGGCTATGCCATCGGCGCCACCCACGGTTTGGTCTACATCCGTGCTGAATACCCGTTGGCCATCCACCGTTTGCAAGTCGCCATCGCCCAGGCTCGCGAATACGGCCTGCTCGGTAAAGACATCCTCGGCTCGGGCTTCGATTTCGACATCGAACTCCGCTACGGTGCCGGCGCATTCGTCTGCGGTGAAGAGACCGCTCTGATCCACTCGATGGAAGGTATGCGCGGTGAACCCACGCTGAAACCCCCGTTCCCGGCTGTTCATGGCTACAAGGGTCAACCCTCCAACGTGAACAACGTGGAGACCTTCGCCAACATCCCGATCATCATCACCAAAGGTGCCGACTGGTTTGCCAGCATCGGTTCCGAGAAGTCGAAGGGCACGAAGGTGTTCGCTCTGGCCGGTCAGATCAACAACGTCGGTCTGATTGAGGTTCCGATGGGCACGACCCTTCGCGATATCATCTATGAAATCGGTGGTGGCATCAAGGGTGGCCGTAAGTTCAAGGCCGTCCAAACCGGTGGTCCTTCAGGCGGCTGCTTGACGGAGAAACACCTCGACACCCCGATTGACTATGAAAGCCTTGCCGCTGCTGGCTCCATGATGGGCTCGGGCGGTATGGTGGTCATGGACGACACCTCCTGCATGGTGGCCATCGCCAAGTTCTACTTGGAGTTCACCTGCGAAGAGAGCTGCGGCAAGTGCTCGCCCTGCCGTATCGGTAACAAGCGTATGCTCGAAATCCTCACCAAGATCACGGAAGGCAGAGGCACTATGGACGACCTTCAGGAACTCCGCAACCTCGCTGCTGTGATTAAGGATACCGCCCTCTGCGGTCTGGGTCAGACCTCACCGAACCCGGTGCTTTCGACCCTCGACAACTTCTGGGACGAGTATGTTGAGCAC
>CACXQO010000035.1 GCA_902769815.1 uncultured Bacteroidia bacterium
AGGGATTGAGAAATGAGAAAAACATCTTTGCTTTTGTTGGTTCTGATGATGCTGATGGCAATGTCTGCCTGTAAGCGCGACATGTATGGCAAACTCTTCGTCCCGAGGGAGTCTGTGACTTTCCAAGTGACTACTGAAGACGGACAAGTGCTTCCGAATGTCAGTTTGAAGACAGAAGAACTTGATGCTTTCGACAACGATTTGATTGTAAATGGAACGCATTATTACTCTACTGATGCCGAGGGGAAGGTTACTGTCGATGCACCTTATTATACGACATCACGCCTCACGGAACGCACTACCAGATTCACCTTCACGGCTACGGATTATGCCGTTTTCGACACCATCTTCAACACTTGGGAAGGCACTGTTGATATTGTTCTACGCAGAGAATGATGCGAAATAAAGAAAAGCCAAAAAGAGGGCGCGGCGAGAAGAGTACTTTTATGAAAACAAACAAAAATAGGGGTAATAATGCCTTATTAGTAATGCTTGCAACAAGTCCTATCTGGATTATTCCGTTAGCGTTGCTTTCGAATTATTTAGATGAAAGATTCTCAGCTCCAAAAGTGGAGAAAGTGTATAATTATCCAAGGTATAAATATCCAGATGATACCATTTTAGCACACCCGGAAAGAATCCCTAAAAAAGGAGAATCTATTATGCCAAGGGTAAATAGCTATGATGGGAACAATGGAGTAGTCTTAACTCTACCTGGTGGTAACAAGATAAATACCCACCTGTCTCCAGAGGAAATCTTAGAACAATTAGACTTGGATTATCAAGATGTCTACGATTACTATGGTGGGGCTGAGGAATTATACTAATCTATCTTATCTTCATTAAAATTTAACTGACATGAAAAAGAACGATTCAACTATTGTGGAAGGTTTTCCTCCATTGATGTGTCATGAGCCTCGAGTATTGATTTTGGGAAAAATACCAGGGAAGAAGTCTATTAGTACCAATGAGTATTATAATGATAATAGAAATCGGATGTGGAAGATGTTGGCAGAATTATCAACACAAAAATTGCCTACAAATTATACCGAGAAAAAGGTGTTATTAGAACATTTGCATGTCGTACTTTGGGATTATTATCAGTTTGTTGAGCGAACTAATAGCACGGATAAAGGTATCCTAAAAGGAACTCCAAAAACTCCAAACGATATTGTCGGTTTTGTTAGAAAAAATCCGACTATAACAAAGATAGCCATAAATGGTTATGGAAATTACGATGAGTTTGGAGAAAAATTACAAAATCAGCTCGGACAATCCATCAAAGTGTTTCGTTTGCCAGAAACAAGCGGTTCCAACGCTTCTTGGACTTTAGAAAAACTGTGTAAGGAATGGAGCGTTGTGTTTGAACTATGACCTGTTGAAGCTCCGCTTCAGCATTTGCAATACGAGACAAAAGTTAAACAAAAGGCGCGACATCAGTGTCGAGGCCTTTAGTTCAAATTATTGCTTTTTGTCACAATTTTCACTTCTTCTATCAAATCAAGCACTTTTAATTCCCAATAGGACAAGGACTTGAGGCTGACTATTCCCATAGGTGACTCTTCCACTTGATTCACTTGCTGAAGTCCTTTGATGATATCCTCTTTGGTGAAGGAATAAGGGTCTCTTTGTAAAGCCCATTGTATCATTTCTGATAACGAATAATCCTCTAATAAATCGTGGACATCCCAATAATCTTTCTGCCTATAAATTTGGTTTCCAATCACTCCCAGTTTCATTGCCGCAATCTCCCTTTGGTCGGCAATACGCAAACCATCTTCCTCAATGGCAGGGAAAATAAAAGGCTCGGTATAGAAAAAATCAACCTTGATGGGAGGCTCTTGCCCTTCACTAAGGAATATGTGGTAACCATTAGCGGGCATTTCCATGGATTCCGTTCCTTTGTGGACTGGAAACTCTTTTTCAAGGTAATTTCTCATGTCTGCAACAGGCATATTGGCATAATCCAAGTCGGTGAACAGATCGATGTCGACAGACATTCGATGTCCTCGTTGAAGGGCTAATGCAGTTCCCCCAACCAGCCTGAAATCGTTGAGCACTTCCGCAGACATAAGTCTTCTAAGAATAGAGAGCAGTGGAGTGGATACAGTGTCATAATATAATCTCATAAGCCAACGATTTTGAGGTTTTTCAAAGCAACATCATACAGCATGAAACCTTTAGGGTTCTCCTTGATTTTGACAAAGGCATCGTGGCCATAAAAACGGTACAATTCCTTTATTTCCTCTGGGGTTCCGTATTCCAGTACTCGACGGATGGCCCAATCTCTACATTTCATCCACTCAAGTTTCGACAAATCGACATCCCAGAAAGTGGTCTGTGAAAGCAGTTTTAAATTGGGCTTGTGTTGGTTGTCCGCCAGTTGAGCCAGATAGATGTCGTGATTGGCTTGTATCTTATAGAAAAAACCTTGTGAAGAAATATCCAAGGCTTGTTCAAGCATGAAAGAATTTTGAGGTGTGAAGCGACGGCGTCCCATAATCAAGTCGTTGATTCTTTGGGGAATCAATCCTGTCTTCTGAGCCAAGGTGGTTTGGTGAATGTGCTTCTGTTGCACAATTCGGTAAAGGATGGCACCTGCAGGCACGGATGATATGTTTAAATAGATGTCGGTGTTCATTTCTTGTTGCGTTTGGACCGCAAAGATAGACAATTTTTGAATAATAACCATAATCTGGTTACAATTCGAATAAAAAAACCGCCCCGAAATGGAGCGGTTCGTTGTTGTGCCAAGTAGAATTCAAAAGTTTTCCTCTTGGCTGAATTGCAGACGATCTGGATGTTCCGCCATGGTGTTGAGGAAAGCTTCTTTTGACTGGGTTCCCATGTTACCTACCAAGGAAATGACGAGAGCGTTGCCATCATAGGTGCCAATTCCATAGCGTCTTCCATAAACAACTTGGTCAGGAAGATCAGCGGCATTGTAGCTGAATGTTCCTTCCATTTTGGCCGTGAAAGGAAGCTTGGCTTCAATAGACTTTGTCCAAGGCAACGTGACATTGTTTTCGGTAACAGATTGGCCATTGGCATCAAGGTAGGTCACACTAAGCTTAAAACATTCCGACATGGTCAGGCCACTATACGTGTTGTCAACCTTATAGACCACAGTTTTAGTTTTGGTTGTCGGATCAGGATCTGGTGTCGGTTGAGGGTCTTTTTTGCATCCGGTGAGCATCATGCCGCCAATAAGCAAGGTGGCGATTACAAACAATACTTTTTTCATTTTTAAAAATTTTAGGTTAATAATTAGGGTTGATGTTTTTATCGGTTAAGTGTATTGTATCGAATTACTTCAATCAAATTTCCTGAGTAGGCTCTTCATCTGGCTGCTGACATTTCTTCTGCTCAACGGGTGGTCGGCATTGGAGAGGACGCTGTTGAAATAAACGACCCTGTCCGTTTGCGTGTCGATGACAGCCGTGTAGAGCGCATTGCCTACCTGGTCGCCTGCGGTGTAGCGCTTGGGCTCGTCGAAAACTGTTCTTATGATGTTGCCCACAATGCATGTACAACGATACCATAGCGGTGCCCCGTGGACTTAATCAACTCGGTAAGTGCTTTTGGAACTCTAAGATGCTTGATGTCTGATGATTCGAGGTCCGGGAAGGTGCCAATCCATTTTGCGATGGGTGCGCCTTCGCTCTCATAGTCGGCTGGAACGGGGTCTGTGAATGGGTATCGGTTGGTCGTCAAAAGGTCGGTAAGCAGTTGCTCAGAAGCGGAGGCCAACGACGGGTCGTGATAGCCGGAGTTCGGCTTGTCGTAATAAATCATAATCGACATTGGCTCAATCAGGGCAAGTTCGTCGATTTTGGAAACATTTGTGCCGCTGGCTGTGTAGGTGGCTCCACAAGAGGAGAACATGGTTGCTATGAGCAGGATTCCCAATATCGACACGAAAAATCTTTTGCTCTTGTTCATAAACATAGTGGTTTAATCATTCATCAGAACAACCCTTCCAAAATCTTGTCTTCCACCAAATTCGGCAATGTGACCTTCAATTTAGGCTCTGCCTCCATGGCGCGTTTGATGGCGAATGTGGCGCCTTCGTTGCGGGCCCAGTTGCGACGGGCGATACCGTTGTTCACGT
This sequence comes from uncultured Bacteroidia bacterium, assembly GCA_902769815.1. Taxonomy (GTDB): domain Bacteria; phylum Bacteroidota; class Bacteroidia; order Bacteroidales; family F082; genus Limimorpha. Next base: position 4,112 of record CACXQO010000035.1, read on the forward strand.
CCCAGTGCAACATGCAGTGGAGACGACGGTCAGCATCGGCAGTGCCGTCGAGCACCATGCCGAAGCCTCCGTTGATGACTTCGCCCCAGCCTACGCCGCCGCCGTTGTGGATGCTTACCCAAGTGGCACCACGGAAACCGTCGCCGATGACGTTCTGCACAGCCATGTCGGCGGTGAACGACGAACCGTCATAGATGTTGGAGGTCTCGCGGAACGGGCTGTCGGTACCGCTCACGTCGTGGTGGTCACGACCAAGGACGACAGGACCGCTCAGGCGACCGTCGGCGATGGCCTTGTTGAACTCGGCAGCAATCTTGGTGCGGCCTTCGCAGTCGGCGTAGAGGATGCGGGCTTGCGAACCCACCACGAGATGGTTCTCCTGTGCGCCACGAATCCACTGGATGTTGTCGCGCATCTGCTGCTGGATTTCGGCGGGAGCCGTGCGGGCAATCTCCTCAAGCACGTTGCAGGCGATGTCGTCGGTGACGGCGAGGTCTTTTGGCTTGCCAGAAGCGCAGACCCAACGGAAGGGACCGAAACCGTAATCGAAGCACATCGGGCCCATAATGTCCTGAACGTAGGAAGGATAGCGGAATGAACCGTCTTCTTTCAAAATGTCGGCACCGGCGCGTGACGATTGCAGCAGGAAGGCGTTGCCGTAGTCGAAGAAATACATGCCTTTGGCAGTCAGTTTGTTGATGGCGGCCACATGGCGACGCAACGAATCCTGCACCTTCTCCTTGAAGAGCTCGGGGTTCTCGGCCATCATGGTCTTCGACTCCTCAAACGACTGTCCGACGGGATAGTAACCACCTGCCCAGGGGTTGTGGAGTGAGGTCTGGTCGGAGCCGAGGTCGACGTGGATGTCGTGCTCGGCGGCATATTCCCAAAGGTCCACCACATTGCCTTGGTAGGCATAGCTGCGGGCTTCCTTCTTGGCGAGGCTCGCGTTGACGTGCTTGAACAGTTCCTCGATGTTGTCGTACACCTCATCGACCCAGCCTTGCTGATAGCGCTTCTGCGTGGCAGCCGGATTGATTTCGGCGGTGATGCTCACCACGCCGGCGATGTTGCCTGCCTTGGGTTGTGCGCCGCTCATACCGCCGAGGCCAGCGGTGACAAACAGTTTGCCCGCTGTGCTGCCACCGTGCTTGCGTGCTGCATTCAAAACGGTGATGGTCGTGCCGTGGACGATGCCTTGAGGTCCGATATACATATAGGATCCGGCGGTCATCTGGCCGTATTGCGTCACGCCGAGGGCGTTGTAGCGCTCCCAGTCGTCGGGCTTCGAGTAGTTCGGAATCATCATGCCGTTGGTGACCACCACACGCGGCGCGTCCTTATGCGACGGGAAGAGGCCCATCGGGTGACCGCTGTACATGGCCAAGGTCTGGTCTTCGTCCATGTTGGCCAAATATTGCATCACGAGGCGGTATTGTGCCCAGTTTTGGAAGATGGCTCCGTTGCCGCCGTAGATGATGAGCTCGTGCGGATGTTGTGCCACGGCGGGGTCGAGGTTGTTCTGGATCATCAGCATGATGGCTGCGGCCTGCTTGCACTTGGCGGGGTATTCCTCAATCGGGCGGGCGTACATCTTGTAGGACGGACGGAAACGGTACATGTAGATGCGGCCGTATTTTTCCAGTTCCTCGGCAAATTCGGGAGCCAGCGTGGCGTGGAACTTAGCGGGGAAATAACGCAAAGCGTTGCGGATGGCCAATTTCTTCTCGGCCTTGGTCAAGATGTCCTTGCGCTTGGGCGCATGGTTGATGTTAAGGTCGTATTCCTTCACTTCCGGCAATTCGTCAGGGATACCGGCAAGAATCTCTTTTTGGAAATCGTTTAATGCGTTCATTATGTTTAATTGTTGATTGATTAATCGTTGAATTGTTTATGATTCTACTTGTTTTAAGTCAAGGTAAAGAGGGACTGTCAAAGCGTTTTCGGGAAGTTCCGAATCGTTGACCATTTTTTTGAAGCCGTTTTTCTCATAGAAAGTTACAGCGTCTTTATAAGCGTCTACGGTAAGAAAGCGGCAGGCAGAGTGTCCGTGTTGGGAAATGAAAAGGCGCATGATTGCTCCAACAAGTTTGGTACCTATATCCATGCCACGATAACTTTTTGAAACAGCCAAACGGCCAATCTTAACAGCAGGGTAACTTCCAAGATGCTTTTCGTGGGGAATGCTTTTTCTGAGTTTCCGCCAAAGGTTCTTTGAAAGTGTAGTTTGCGAAATCTTGTCGTTCAGCAAACTATAATAAGCTACGGTTTCATTGTCGTCTTCCAAAACGAATGTATTGGCAAGAAACTGTTCATTATAAAGCCGAGCATCGCTCAATAGGAAATCATTCAAGTCTTCGTCACCGCAGTCGAAAGGCTTGAGGTTTTTTATGTCTTCCAATCTGACTAATCTCATCGCTTAAAACTGGAAAGTTGCTATACTCTTCAGCCACTCGTAAGCGCGACGGCTGTTTTCTTGAATCTCCTCGGACAAAGGTTCAACATGTTCCATATTAATCAGGAACCGTTCTGCGTCTTCCCCGAACAAAATAGGTGTTTCTGCTATTGGTCGTGCCATTTCCTTTCCTCCTTAATTGAATTTTCTGCAAAAATACGCATTTTTTCATTATTTTGTTTGCTTTTTCCCAAAAATCACTATTTTTGTCCCCAACAATATGACAGCAAAAGCCCCAAAATATCGCCCTTTAGCGCATAGTTTACCAGTTTTTCCGCATTTGCAATGCGGAAGCCGTGAGTATCAGCATTTGCAATGCGGGAATGAATGATTTGCGGCTGCCGTGGTACGACAGTCCTACAGCCCAGCCGTTGTAGGGCTGTCGCATTGCGGCAGCCGCATTTTGTGTACGCGCTTTTGATGGGTTTCGCCCCGCTGGGGCTTTGTTCGGAATTTGTTTTTGTTGGCAGGGGTTGCATTGCATTTCACCCCTGCCTACTATCCTCCGTCACTCCGCGACTTGGGCTGTGGTACGAAGGAACCCCAGAGGGGTGATAGGATGTTAGGCAGGCGGTGGAGCATGGCGGAACCCCTGCCGAGGAAAACAACGCAAACCAACCCGAAAAACAAAAATACGCCAATGTTGGCAAATTTGTTTATTTTTGCGGCAAAATCTATGGGGCATTGAAAGAACTAACCTTTAGTGATATTCAAGAGATTATTCGAAATGATGAAGGCAGGACGCTGGAGGTCAAGGAGACGACGGGCGAAATCGTCAAGGCGATGTGTGCGGCTTGTGCTTTCCTCAATTCGGACGGCGGATGGCTTGTATTTGGCGTTACTCCCAAACTTAAGATTGTCGGCCAACAAGTGACCGACAACACCAAACAGGAGATTGCCAACCATTTGCGCAAGATAGAGCCGTCCATAAATGTTTCTGTACAGTATCTTGATGTTCCTGGAAAGACAGACTATCAGGTGATTGCCCTCTATTTTGATCCAACAACTTTCTCCAATGCACCTTATACTTATGATGGTCGAGCCTATTACAAGCTCGCCACGAATGGCGGATTAAATGGCGGATTAAATGGCGGATTAAAACTGACTGAACGGGAAACACAAGTCGTTGAAAGACTGAGGGAAGTTCCTGGACAAACCGTTGAGGAAGTTGCGTTAGCATTAGACAATCCCAAACGAACATTGGAGAGAACCTTTGCCTTATTAAAGCAAAAAGGATTTATTGAGAAGGAAGGTAGTAGAAAAAATGGTATTTGGAAAGTCATTCTGTAGTTTTATTAAATTCATCACCAATGAAACGAATCATGATCCTGCTAATTTACTTGTTTTCAATACCTATTTTGTCATTATCCCAAAATAGAGAAAACCAAAACCATAGACTCGCTTTTGAAGCCGCTTACGAGGCCTGCCCTGATATTCCAAAAGGCCTCCTCGAATCCATCTCGTTCACCAACACGCATTGCCATCATCTGACAGACACGAACTATTTTCACGGCGGTCCCGATGCCATGCCTCGCACCTACGGCTTGATGGGCTTGGTGAAGGACGGCAAAGGCTATTTCCGTGAAAACCTGCATCTTGTGTCGGATTTGTCGGGGATTTCGGAAACGGAGATTTTGCAAAGTCCCGAAAAGAATGTGCTGGCCTACGCTAAGGCTTTCAGCCGTTTGGCTGAGGAAAGCAAAGCTAATGAAATCAAAGGCTATCTTTCAGTCATTCAGCGACTTTCGGAATTGCCAATAGGGGAGGAGAAGGATGTTTATCCTATGCAAAGCATGTTGTATTCGGTGTGCCTTTTCCTGAATGACGAGAAAAAAGCGGAACAATTTGGTTTTCAGAAATATGACATCGACCTGAAAGCGGTTTTCGCCGAGCATTACGATATGCTCGCCGCTCCCGAATTGGGCTTTTCGCGTAGTCCCGACTATCCGCCTGCCATTTGGGACCCCGCGCCAGAGTGTAATTGGGAGCCGCGCACCAAAGAGGTGAGTGCGGTCGTAATCCATTATACAGAAGGTAGTTACGCGGGCTGCATCAGTTGGTTCAAGAATTGCGATGCTGAGGTTTCGGCGCATTATGTCATCCGCTCTGCCGATGGACAAATTACCCAAATGGTGCGTGAAAAAGACAAGGCCTGGCACGCGGGCACGGCCAACGGCTACACCATTGGCATTGAGCATGAAGCCTACGGCAATATTTGGGAGTTTTTCACGGAGGAAATGTACCAGTCGTCGGCGGCATTGGTGCGGAGCATTTGTTCTCGTTACAGACCTATCAACGGGCAACGCACCCACGACCGCGACACTTTAGACAACGGTTTTTGCCTTAACAACGGCCTCTACAACCTCGGTGGGGAAGGGGCTTGCGTCCAAATTCGTGGGCATCAGCACTATCCCGACCAAACCCACACCGACCCGGGGCCGTATTGGGACTGGAATTATTACTACAAACTCATTAACGATGGCACGCCCGTCACTGTTTTGGAAGGCGATTCAGGCCGCCTCGACCATCAGAACTACGACAACGACGAGCGCAAGATTTGGGTGATTCGTGGGCCTGAAGAATCGACTATCGAACTGGATTTCAGTAGTTTCAGTTTGGAAACCGACTTCGATTTTCTTTGGATTTACGACGGCGACAATGTTTTCGCCCCGAAAATCGGGCGATGGAACACGCAAAGCCCTGGTATGGTGCAGTCCTCGTCGAATGTGATGTGCATCGAGTTCCGCTCCGACTGCCTCACCACCGACACGGGCTGGGAGGCTTCTTGGAAGGCCTTGATGCCCACGCCCATCGCGCCGGAAATGCCTGAAATAGAGTCGGGTGTTTTCCCCAATCCAACTAATGGCAAGTTTGCGGTGAAGTCGGACAGTGAAGGTTTTACGAATGTGATGGTCTTCGATATTTTCGGCAACGAAATGGTGAGAAAGCGTTTCGTTGGCTCAGTAGAGATTGACGCAAGCAATTGGGCAGCAGGTGTTTATGTGGTCAATTACGGTGTACCAATCCGTTTGGGCAAGGTGGTCAAGTTGGTGAAGTTCTAAAGTGCCTGTTGAAACAATAATCGCGCACATGTTGCGTTCATCTTTGGAAATTTCCTATTTTTGCAACCTATTTCAACAAGGATGAGAAACAAAACCATCATATTCAAAACTTTGCTGCTTCTTTCGGCCTTGGTTTTTGCGATGTCTGCGAAGGCGCAAGACCCTTGCGAAATCACTTGCAGCGTCGAAATGCCCGTTTGCAGCGAGTCGCCAGTAACGCTCACTGTGCCAAATAATTACCAGTATTCCTTTAATTGGTCGCCGGGCGGACAAACCACCAACAGCATCACCGTGCGACCTTTTTCGACCACGACCTATCGTGTGGAAGTCCGCGAGAAGGAAACCGATACGTTGATTTGCCAAAACGAGTTCAGGGTGGAAGTGTTGCCGCGTTTTGAGGTGAAATTCCGCCAAGTGAAACTAACGTGCAGCAACCACGAGGAGGAGAATGGCCGCGATGCGCAGATGATTTCCTACGTCGACAGCCTCAACGGGGTTTACAATCCGCCTTTCAACTACCAGTGGGAAGTTAGCCCGTTGCACATTGCCCCGGGCGACCCTTCTTGGGCCATCGGCTTGCAGGCCTACAAATACTATCATATCAAGGTGACCGACGGGCGTGGTTGTATGCAGCGCGACAGCGTCAGTCCGAGGGCTTATCCCAATCCCTTGGTTGAAATCAGCACCGACCCAGGCGATACGGTGTATTTGCAAAACCCGCATGAAACTTATTCTTTCGAGAATCTTTCGGCTGATACGCTGGATGTCAGCAGTTTCTATTGGATTTTGAACCAGCAATATAACATCACCTCCACGGCGGACGAGCCGCGCTTCACCTATGTTGAAGTGGGCGACTTTACTACGGAATTAAAGGTTTACAATCCACAAGGCTGCGACACCACCTATTTTAAGACGATCAGGGTGGAGCCTGTGAAACTGAAAATCCCGAATGTGTTCACGCCCAACGGCGACGGCACCAACGACTATTTCATCATCTCATTAGACGGCGGCGGCGATACGCCTTCGGGTGGCGGCAACGCTACTCGTGGCTTCAGCGAAACGACCTATGAATATGAGAATTACGAGCCACTGAGCCGCTACTATGAGGCCTCGGAATTGACCATTTTCAACCGCTGGGGACGCATCGTTTACCATTCCAAGAACTATCAGAACGACTGGGACGGCGACAACCTTTCGGACGGCACCTATTTCTATGTGCTGAAATGCCACGGCCTGAAAAACGATGCCACCTACCAAGGCTCGGTGATGATTATCAGAACATCAAGACAATCAACAGGACAATGAAACAATTTTTTTTCATCTTGGTTTTGGCTTTGTGCTTCCTGACCGCTTGCAACAACGGCAGCGGCGACGGAAAACTTTCCACCGATTTGGTGACTAATCCCAAAACGGCGGGCAAGTCGGACGAAAAGCAAGCCGTCATCACTTTCAACAAGAAGGAACACGACTTTGGCACTTTGCTGCAAGGCGAGGTGGTGACTTATTCTTTCCATTTCACCAACACGGGCAACGCGCCCTTGCTCATCAGCAGTGTGAATTCGAGTTGCGGTTGCACGGTGGGTTCTTATCCTCGCGAGCCTATCGCCCCGGGTAAGGAGGGCAGCATCAAAGTGTCTTACGACAGCAAGTCGCATCATGGGATGCAAAACCGCACGCTTACGGTAATGTCGAACACGATGCCCGCCAAGAACATTTTGCGCATTAAGGCTAAGGTGCAAACGCCCAATCAGTATTAGTTTAGAGTTTAGAGTTGAAAGTTTAGTGTTGGTGGTTGCCAGTTGCTAGTTGAATTTTGAATATTAAATCTTGAAATCATAAATCTTTAAATCACAGAATATGAACAACTTATTTATTCTTTTGCAAGCCGAAGGCCAGCCTCAACCGGGCGGTTCGCAGTGGTCGAGCCTCATCTTCATCGTTTTGCTCATCGTCGTTTTCTGGCTGTTCTTCATTCGTCCTCAGTCGAAGAAGGCCAAAGAGGAACAGAAGTTCCGCGAGGGCCTCAAGAAGGGCGACAAGGTGGTCACCATCGGTGGCTTCCACGGCAAGGTGGTGGATGTGAAAGAGTCCACCGTCGTCATTTCGATTGCTCCCAACACCGAAGTGGAAGTGGAGAAGACCGCTCTCGTGCAGAACGGTGCCAAGGTCGGACAGGCTTGATATGGACAAACTTGTTGAAATCAAACAGAAGGTGGAGCGAAAAAGCAACCGCTCCATCCTCACTTTTCTTGTGTTTCTTGCGATTTCCACGGGCGCGTGGTTTTTGGTCAAGTTGTCGGAAAACTACACTACCCAAACCGTTTTCCGCTTGCAGTTTACCGAAGTGCCTGCCGACCAGTGGATTCCGTCGAAAGACTATTTGGTGAAGATGTCGCTGAACATCGACGGCTTCCACACGCTGCGCTACAAGATGATTCGCGAGCCTAAGAGGATGGTCACCATCGCTTTGAACGAGGTGCCTTACCGTCAGGAAGACGGAAACACCTATTCGTTCAGTAGCCAATATGTGGCCGAAAAGGTCGCTGACATGTTGGACATCAGTCCGTCCGATATTACCATGAACGACAGCAAAATCTATTTCGACATGGATTGGCTGAAATCGAAGGTGGTGCCTGTGGTTTTGCGCTCCGACATCAAGACCCAACGACAATACGACCTCTACGGCATCCCCGTGCTCGACCCGTCATCGGTTACGATTTATGGCCCTCAGGAGGTCATCGATACGGTGCGGTCGGTGCGTACCGAATTGGTTTCGAGGGCCAATGTGAGCGAGAGTTTCAGCGAAACGGTCAACCTCGATTTGTCGGGCGGAAAAATCCATTCCAACACCAAGGCAGTGCGTGCGACCGTGAATGTGGAGAAATACACCGAAATGGATGTTGAAGTGCCGATTCGCGTGGCCGACAGCCTGAGAATGAGGTTTTTCCCCGAAACAATGACGGTGAAATGCCTCGTGGCGATGAAGGACTACGCCTCGGTTGTCCCCGACGATTTCAGCGTGACCGTCGACGTGCGGCAGTTGCAGGTCTTGGAGCCTTTGCTCGACTTGCGCCTTGCGGCATGGCCTAAGACGGTGAAAATCCTCAGCACCCGCCCCGACAAGGTGGAATACTTGATTGTGCAATGAAAAAGGTTGCGATTACGGGAAACATCGGCAGCGGCAAGTCGTGGGTGTGCGAACTTTTTCGGCAACGCTTGGACATTCCCGTCTACAACAGCGACGATGCCGCCAAGCGGATGTATTTTGAGCCTGATGCGCGGGAGAAATTGGTGAAACGTTTCGGCAAATCCATTTATCTTTCTGATTCAGAAATTGATAGGAAATATTTGGCCGACTTGGTTTTCCATGACGAAATGGCCCAACGCGATTTGGAAGGCATACTTTATCCCGCCTTGTTCGTCGATTTTAGGCGATGGATGGAACGGCAGAACGCGCCTTACGTCCTGTTTGAGTCGGCATTGGTTTTCGAGAAGCGTTTGGAGAAGCGGTTTGATGCCGTGGTGATGGTTTCGGCTTCGGAACAGACCCGTTTGCGCCGCGCCATGTTCCGCGACCATTGCGATGAGGCCACCGTGCGCGCACGAATGGCCAAACAATGGCCCGAAGAAGGCAAACGCCTCTTGGCCGATTACGTCATTTGGCACGAAAAGGACGACGAGGACGAGGCCCTTTGGGAACAGATTATAAAGGTGAATGAAAGTGTTTCATCCTAACCCCGTCAGGTCGAATTTCACAATCAGGTCGTCCAATTTGGGCTGGTCGAGAAACATCAACATATAAATTGGCAAATAAACCGCCTTTTCCCGCACCGATACATTGTCTTGGCAGAACACGAAAGCCTGATTGACAGCGTATTGCTCGTTCTTCACGACATTGGAGAGGGCGCGATGCCGCTCATAGTTCTTCCCCGACTTCACCTCAATAGGCAACACCGCACCGTTGTACTCGATGACAAAGTCGAGTTCGCCCTGTTTTTTGCTGTTGAAGTAATACAAACCGTGGCCATTGGCGAAGCCGTGGGCGTTGAGTTCTTGTGCCACAAAGTTTTCATATACAGCACCATAATTGATGTAGTTATCACCGCTTAATAGGCGCAGTTGGATGTTGTCGCCGTACATGGCCGCTAACAATCCCACGTCGTTCAGGAACAGTTTGAACAGGTTGGGTTGTTTGTTGAGCAGCAAAGGCACTTTTGGCTCCTCCACATTGTAGGTGGGAATGGCCACGCCTGCATCGTTCAGCCAAAGGAGGCCGCCTTCGTAGCGGGCAAAGCGGGCTTTTTCGCCCAATTCCTTCAAAGTGAAGCGTTTGTTCTTTGCGTTCAATTCGGCGGGAATCAGGTCGTAAATCTCTTCGATTTGCAGTTTGTGTCCAGCATCGTATTTTGTGATGTCGCGCTTGTAGGTGCGGATGATGCCGCGTTGCTGCTCAAGCACGCTTTTCAGGTTGTTCGTGTCAAGGTATTTTTGCACCACTGCGGGCATTCCACCTATTAATAAATAATGTCGCACCAAATCCAGCATCCTTCCATGAATGAAAGCGTCCACGGGCTTGCGCTGCTCGAAACAATCCCGCAAATGCGCAATCACATCGTCGGAAATGCCTAAGGCGTTTGCAAATTCCTCCAAGTCAAGCGGATACATTTCCATTTCGTCCAAATAACCCACGGGAACGCTGCGCAAGTCGTTCAATTCGACACCCAAGAGCGAGCCACTCATTACATACTTGTAACTGCCTTCTTCGACCAAAAACTTGACGGCGGTCACCATTTCCTTGCACTCTTGCACCTCATCGAAAAAGATGAGCGTTTTGCCCGGCACCAATTTGCGGTTCGTGAACGCCGACAGGCGCAGAAGCAGGTCTTGGGTGCCTTCAGCCTCCTCAAACAGTTTCAGGGCTTCGGGCCGTTCAACGAAATTGACCTCGACAAAATGTTCAAAACACGCCTTTCCCACCTTTCGGATGGTGAAGGTTTTCCCCACTTGACGGGCACCTGTAACGAGCAATGCACGCTTGTTGTTGAGGAGATAATTTTGCATCTCATTTTCCTTCTTGCGTTTGATCATGTCCTTATCTGTTATAAATCAGCCGCAAAGATACGAAAATTTTACATTCCGCAATACAAATTTACCCATTTTTTTACACTTTTCCAATGGAAAATCATGCTGTTTTTTACACTTTTCCAATGCTAAAATGGCTGAAAAATTACACTTTTCCAATACTAAATCGCCTGTTTTTTTGCACTTTTCCAACATTGAAAAATGCATTTTTTTACACTTTTCTTGCCCGTGTCATTTTTTTCCGTACCTTTGCCCAAACTCAAATGTAGAAATCTTGAAATCTTGGAATCTTGGAATCTTGAAATCTGAAATTTAGAAATAAAGAAATGGAGAAATTATTGCTTTTAGGCGATGAGGCCATTGCACAGGGCTTCATCGACGCGGGCGGCTCGGCCATCAACAGCTATCCGGGCACGCCTTCAACCCAAATCACAGAGTATGTCATCAACTCGAAACAGGCCAAGGAACTCGGCGTGATTGCCAATTGGTGCGCCAACGA
>CACXQO010000036.1 GCA_902769815.1 uncultured Bacteroidia bacterium
TTGTAGAGTTTCCTGTACGAGTTCTCGAACGACACCAAACCCGGGTTTTCGAGCACCTCGCGCACATTCAAAAGCCACTCCTCAGAGGTTTCCTTCTCACCTTTATATAAATAGTGCGCCGCCTGCCCCGTTTCGGCGATGTCGTCCATGCGAGTGGTGCGGATTTGCACCTCAAACCACATTTTGTCGTCATACTTCACCGTCGTGTGAAGCGACTCATAACCAGAGGCTTTCGGTTTCGTAATCCAGTCGCGGAGGCGTTCCGGCATAGGCTCATAAATGTTCGTAATCGCCGAATAAACGCTCCAGCAGCACTCCTGCTCGTCCTTCAAGGCGCAACGGATGATGACCCGTGCCGCCATCAGGTCAAAGACCTCCTCGAAAGGCACGTTTTGCGCCTTCATCTTGGCGTAAATCGACGGAATCGACTTCAAGCGCCACTTGACGGAATACGCAAACTTGCACTTCCCGTTTTTCTTGGTGCGTTCCAACTCGGCATTGATGGCCTCCGAAATGCGAGCCACGAACTCCTCAGCGGTTTGCCTGCGTGCCTCACTTGTGGCCTCAATCTTGGCCTCAATTTCGTGAAACATCGCCGGATTCTCGTAAAGCATCAACTTCTCCTCTAACTCAGCTTTCAACTTGTACAAACCAAGTCGATGCAAAATCGGAATATATATGTACTTGATTTCGTGGAAGTAACGCGACAATCGGCCTTTATCGACATCATTCTGGTTGCGCACATCATATACCCGGTGAACCATCTTGAGCAACACAGAGCGCATGTCGTCAATCAGCGAAAGGTACATCACTTGGAAGTTGTCGGAGTTATAGGCCACTTTTTCAGTGTCCAATCTAGATATTTCGCTGAAATCTTCCAAAATGATAGCCACCGTTCTGCCAAACTGCTCTCGTAATTCCTTGATAGTCACTCCTTTCTTATAATCAATGCCATGAAGAAACGCCGCCACAACCGAAATGTAGCCCAAACCCACCTCCACCACGGCGATGCGTGCCATGTCGATAAGGTGCAGCATGTAGGCCTTGCCCGAAAGCAGATAGCGACCGTCGTATTTCTCCAAACAATAGCGGTAGGCCTTGTCAATCAAGGCCAAATGTTCCGGCGCGTTGACGGAGGGGTGAATGTCGTCCAACATCGACTCGTAGGCCTGTTGGATGGCCAATATTTCCAATGAAGTGTAGCCTGCCATTAGTCAGTGATTTTTACCGTCAGTTGATGACCAAGCAGGATGTCGTAATAGGGTTTGAGCTCCTCGAAACTGCCGTGCATGACGGCGCATTTGCCCTTGTAGTGCGTAATCCAAGCGCATGTTTCGGCCTGTTCGCGGGTATGGTGGCACACCTTCATCAAGGTGTCGATGACAAATTCAAATGTATTCACATCGTCGTTGATAAGCAGCAAACTCTTCTCATTTTCAACGAGTTCCTCTTCCAAAACATCAATATCTTCCTGTTCCTTGATCATTTTCTTTGGTCAGTTTTTCGCGGGGTAAAAATACATATTATTTCCAAAACCGAACCCATTTATTATTCACATCAGAAAAATTTCCTATTTTTGTAGTCTAAATCACCATTTATGGAAAATGATTCACCCATACATATTTCTCATATTTCCCAAGCGGTTCAAGTGATTAAAACCGCTGTTTTACAAAGTCAAATACACACTGCGAAGAATGTCAATTCCGATGTACTTGCTTTGTTTTGGCAGCCATTGGCTGCCAAAACACAAAGCAATGATTTCCAAGTAAATACAATTCGACAGCCATTGGCTGGCGAAATTGGGTCGCCTGTGGCTACCCAATTACAATACAAAATTTGGCCCCTTGGGAATAAAGATTTTACGGTTGCGACCGTAGTATCTTTCCTATCCAAATTTTCCAGTTGCGACTAGAAGAATACAACAAACTAATACACAAAAAGATATGAGCCAATGCCCACCCGCTTCATAAAAAATATCATTTTCCTGCTGTTTCTCAACTTGTTGGTGAAGCCGTTCTGGATTCTCGGCATCGACCGCGAGGTGCAAAACCTGCTCGGCATCGACCGCGAGGTGCAAAACCTGCTCGGCGACGCCTCCTACGGCACCTATCAGGCACTTTTCAACTTCTCCTACCTATTTTATATATTGCTCGACCTCGGCATCACCAACTTCAACAGTCGCAGCGTCGCGCAAGACCCGAAAAACCTTTCCAAGCACTTCGGCGGCCTTACCGAAATCAAGCTGCTGCTGGGGCTGCTCTATGCCGTCGTCATCTTCGTCGTGGGCTACTTCGTCGGCTACAACGAAGGCCTGAAACTCAAACTATTGTTCTGGTGCGGCTTGAACCAAATCCTGCTGTCGTTCATCTTATATTTAAGGTCGAACATACAAGGCTTGCTTTTGTTCAAGCAAGACAGCATTTTGAGCGTTTTCGACCGCGTTTTGGCCATTGTCCTGATGTGCCTCGTGCTGTGGAGCGGCTGGTTCCCGAAGGAAAAGTTCAACGTCATTTGGTATTTGCAGGCCCAAACCGTGGCCTACATCGTCACCCTCGTATTCGCCTTGTCCATCGTTTTGCGCCATGCCGAGAACCTTAGTTTCAGGATTAACTTTCAGTTTTTCAAGGAGATATTGCGACAGAGTTTGCCCTTTGCCTTGCTCGTTTTGCTGATGAGCGTCTATAGCCGTATCGAACCCGTCCTTTTGGAAAGGCTGTTGGACGACAAGGGCGTGCAAGCCGGCATCTATAGTCGTGCTTACCGCCTCTTCGACGCGGGCAACAACATCTCCAACCTCTTCGCAATCATGCTCTTGCCCATGTTTGCCGCCACTTTGAAAAACAAAACGGATTTGAACAACTTGGTCAAGACTTCGTTCAATGTCATCGTGGCAATGGCGGGTATCGTGCTGATAATGTGCGTTTTCTATCGTCAAGAAATCATGCAAATGATGTATAATCCCGAAGAAGCAGAAACCGAAGCTGCCTACCTCTTGCGCATCGGGCAATATGCCAACGTGTTCCCTTTGTTGATGGGCAGTTTCTTCTGTCTTTCAACAACATACGTTTTCGGCACACTGCTCACGGCCAACGGCAGTTTGAAGCAACTCAACCTCGTGGCAGCTGCGGGCGTAATCATCAATATCTTGCTGAATCTCATCGTCATACCGCGATTCAAGGCGGTGGGAGCGGCCTGCACCAGCCTTTGCGTGCAAACCTTAACCGCTTTCTTGCAATACCTGCTCGCCAAACGCATCCTGAAGCTGGAAATCAATGGGCGTTATTGGCTTCACATTCTTGTTTTCCTTGCCTCGGTTGTCGTGGTTACTTTGCTTATCAAACAATTGAACGTCAATTGGATAATTGGGTTCGCCATCGCGTTTGTCATCAATTGCGGAGCCATCTTCCTCACCCGCTTGTTGAGCCTCAAGGAGATTGTCAGCCTCGTCATTCCACACGAAAAAAAGGCCTAAATTGACATTTTTCATTGCCATTTCAGGGGAATTCCCTATTTTTGACGACTTATTTCACACATTCTATGGAAGAACAGCAACATAACACATACAATTCCAAATACTTATGCAAACTTTTGGTGGAATATAGGAAACCCATCCTCATCATTTTGGCGGTGGCCGCCCTCTGCGCCGTGATTTTCAGCGCACCCTTCTTCATCACCCCCCTTTTCAAATCCACCACAATCATCTACCCCACCTCCAGCAACTCCATCTCCAAAGTGCTGATTAGCACCACTTATCAATCGGAAAAGGACATCATGAACTTCGGCGAGGACGAGCAAACTGAACAGATGCTGCAAGTGCTGAACTCGAACCGTGTGCGCGACAAGGTCATCAGCCGCTTCAACCTGATGGAGCACTACAACATCAAGCCCGACAGCAAGTATCCTTACACGAAACTCAACAAATTGTACGACGCTCGCATCAAATTCCGACGCACGGAATATAATGCGGTGAAAATCACCGTTTTGGATTCTGACGCTGCACTTTCAGCCCGCATCGCCAACGAAATCGCGGAAATCTTCGACAGCACCATGAACCAAATGCAGAAGGAAGTGGCTGTGAAGGCTTTCCGATTGGTGGAGGAAGAATACAACAACCTCTGGAACGAAATGCACCAATTGGAAGACTCGCTGAACACCTTGCGCAAATTGGGTGTGTTCGATTATGAGTCGCAAGTGGAAATGCTCAGCCAGCAAATGGCTGTTGAATTGGGCAAAGGCAACACTCAAGGAATCAATAACATACAGAAACAATTAGACATTTTGGCAGAATACGGCGGCGCGTCATACGCTATCAATGAGCGTTTGGACAACGACCGCCTTCAACTTTCGTTGGTCAAGTCGAAATATGAGGAAGCCAAGATGGACGCCACGCAAGACATTCCCCATAAATTTGTGGTCACTTCGGCGTTCCAAGCCGAGCGCAAGAGTTACCCCATTCGATGGATTATCGTGGTAGTCACCGTTTTGAGCACCTTCCTGTTGCTCATTTTCTGCATCGTGTTTTACGACCGCTCGAAAGACTTTTTTCGTCGGGAGGCCGAGAAAAATTCGGTCGCCAAAACCCCGCAAAACAAAGAAAACAAATGAATTAGCCTCATTTACCAACCCTTTCAACATCAATCGGAAAATAACACAAACAACAATGGATAACAATTTCAACAATCTTTCTTTGGTGCAACTCATCCTGAAATGGAAATGGCACATCATCATCATCACTTTGGCTGCGGCCATTTGCGGCGCCATTTTCTCAAGTTCCATGTTCATCACCCCGCTCTACAAGTCGGTGGCCGTGGCCTATCCCGCCAACATCAGCCCCTATTCCGATGAAAGCGAGACCGAACAAATGCTCGAAATCATCAATTCAAGGTCAATCATGGACTCCATCATCGAGAAACACGACCTGTGGACCGACTACAAAATCGATAGGAACTACAAGTTTGCCAAGACCTATATGATTAACGAGTATCGCAGCAAAATCAAGATTGGCAAAACGCCTTACGAGGCCATCAGCATCACCGTCATGGACAAAGACCCCTTTGTGGCTTGCAACATCGCCAACGATATTCTCAAATTTTATGACCAAAAGGTGCATAACCTTCATAAACAGAAAGTTGGCGAAGTGGTTGACATGTACGACATGCAACTCAAAATGAAGCAACGCGACATCGATTCGCTTAAACAGAACCTTACCGACCTCGCCACCAGTTACGGCGTGCTCAATTATTCCGGACAACTCCGCGAAGTGACGCGCGGCTTCATCAACGGCTCCAACAAGGCCAACGAACTCAAGCAAAACCTTGAACAATACGGTGCCGATGCCGTCGATTTGGAAACCAAAATCATTGCCGAAGCCAACACCTATTCGCTCATCAAAAGAGACTACGAGCAGAACCTGCGTTTCTACAACTCCAACCTCACTTATTCCAACATCATCACCGAACCCTTCCCCGCCGACAAGAAATCCTTCCCCGTACGCTGGGTGGTGGTCGCTTTGAGTGGCTTGGGGGCTTTGTTGCTTTCCATCGTTGTCATCTTCATCATCGAGAACCGGAAGCGTTTCGTTCCCGAAACAAAGTAAGTTGTGGAGAAAAAAGCGAAAATAGCCTGGCTTTACCTGATTGCGGCACTTTTCGTGGCCGTTGGGCTGTTCCTTGTGGTAAAAAAGAACACCTACCTCTTTTTTGCCCTGCCCGTTGTGCTTGGCGTTTTGCTGCTCTACATCTTCTCGTTGGATAAAGTGCTGTTGCTCACGGCTTTCACCGTGCCTCTTTCCATCAATTTGGATTCCTTGGATGCGGGTTTGGCCATTTCGCTGCCCGCCGAACCGCTACTAATGGGTATTTTGGTGCTTTTCATCGCCAAAATGCTATACGATGGCCGATACGACAAGCGTATCTCGCAGCATCCCATCGCCATCGTCATCTATTGCATGTTCGCTTGGATGTTGGTCACCACCATCACGAGCGAAATGCCCGTGGTGTCGCTGAAGTTCATCGCCTCAAGACTGTGGTTTGTCGTTCCGGGTTTCTTCCTTTGCGCCTTGCTCTTCAGGGAACCGAAAAACATCCATCGTTTCATTTGGCTTTACATCGCCGCGCTGTGCATCGTGTGCGTTTTCACCATCGTCCACCATGCGCAATACGGTTTCGACGGCGACTCGGCGCACTGGGTGATGTCGCCTTTCTATAACGACCACACGGCCTACGGCGCGGCCTTGGCCATCTATCTCATCCTTGCCCTGACCTATGTTTTCCTGCCCGACATCAAGAAATCGAGGAAACTTATCATTATAGGTGTAGTCGTTTTGCTGAGCGTCGCACTAACGCTCTCCAACTGCCGCGCGGCTTGGATTAGCATGATTGCCGCCTTGGGTGTCTTGTTCTGCGTATTGCTAAAGATCAAGTTCCGCTGGATTGCCACCATTTTGGTCATTTTGGTAGGGCTGTTTTTCACTTTCCAAAACCAAATCATCGACACTTTGGAAAAGAACAACCAAGACGCTTCCGGCGACCTTGTTGAGAACATCCAATCCATCACCAATATCTCCACCGATGCCTCCAATTTGGAACGCATCAACCGCTGGCAGTCGGCTTTCCGCTTGTTCAACGAGCGGCCTGTATTTGGCTGGGGGCCTGGAACTTACCAATTTGTTTATGCGCCCTTCCAGATGTCGAAAGAGAAGACCATCATCAGCACCAACGCCGGCGATGGCGGCAATGCCCATTCCGAGTATTTCGGTCCGTTGGCGGAGCAGGGCTTGGTAGGATCGCTCCTCGTGCTGACCTTTGTCATCGTGACGGTCTATTGCGGCATTATGGCCTACAACCGCTGCAAGAACAAGAAAGCCAAAGTGTTGGTGTTGGGAGCCACCCTCGCCTTCATCAGTTATTTCGTCCACGGTTTCCTCAACAACTTCATGGACACCGACAAATTAGCCATCCCCGTATGGAGCCTCGCTGCATTGATTGCTTCGATTGATGTTTATTATGCTGATAAAGAGGGATTTGATGAAGTGAAATAAAAAAAAAATGCCGCCCAAAAGCGGCATTTTTCATTCAATAAGAAATAGTTTACTTGATTTCTATCAACTCCAACTCAATCTTCATCGGAGAATAGGGCGGCAAAAGTTCGTCATCAATAGCAAACTCGCCGAATGCCAGTTCCGACGGGGTAATCAAGGTGACCTTCGCGCCCGGAGCCATAGTCATCACGGCCTCCTCAATGGCGGGAATCATCTCATTGTTTCCGATGCGGAACTCAAAAGGCTGCTCGTATTCATAACTCGACTCAATCTCATCACCTTTCAGGTTGCTCAGGATGTAATGTACCGCCACATGGTCACCCCATTTGGCCAAATCGCCTTTGCCTTCTTCCTTTCTGATGATGTAAAGTCCTGATTCCGTTGGCGTTTCGGAAATGCCATTTGCTTTGATGTAATCTTCAATCACCTTGCTTTCCATCGACATCAGTCGTTCAAGTTCGGCTTCTTTCTTGGCCTCAAGTTCGGCTTGCCTTTTTTCGTAAGTTTCCTTGTCCATCACGCTGTTCATCCTCAGCAGAACAACCAAAGGCGTAAATGGTTGGATATAATGCTCATAGCCAGCACTGTCGAAAGCCAGTTCGGAAGGAATCACGAAACGCATCGAACCACCCGCAGGCACCAAGCCCAAAGCCTCAGTGAAGCCTTCGCAAATGAACTCCTCGCCATACTGCATCTCAACAGCCTCAATACCAAACGAATTCATAATGGTGTCGCCCTTGGGATTGCACATCGTGAAATCGAAATCGACATACTCGCCCATTTTCGCTGGCTTGCCTTTGCCGCTCTTTTCCAAGATGATAAGTCCCGATTCCGTCTGCGTGTTTTTGCTATCGTCCCTCAAAGGCGTCAGGAAGGCGTTTTCTTCGCCTTTCAGGATGTCCAGCAAGGCTTTGCGTTCTGCTGCGAGCACTTCCGACGATTTCACGGAAAGGAGTTTCAAATCGTAATAGATGGGTTTCCCTACATATTCGTCGGGAACTTCCTCCATTCCCAACATCGTAATAAGCACCGAATCAGCCAACACCACAAGACGAGCCGAGTCACCGACATGCATCATTTGCAGTCCGTCACTGACATCCCCTTGGAAATCGGCCTTTTTCAGCACAATCCTCATTGGCTCATTGCCAAAGGTCGTAAACAGCAGGGAATCATTGAAATACTGAGCCATCTCAAAGGTGGCCTCGTCGTCCAAACGAGGCATCACCTCCGAGTCGCCCTTGCTATAAAACTTCATGTAAGCACCGTTCTCCATACGCTGGAAGCCCTTGTAGATGGAATCGTTACCACACGAAACCACCAATAGGCCCAACGAGAGAACCAATGCCAGTTTACTCCAGTTTTTCATTAGTGCATGTCTTCAAAATCAATGAGTTCCACTTCAAACATCAAGTTCGAGAACGGAACAATCTTGTCACCGGCAGCCCTGTCGCCATAGGCAAGGAAATAAGGAATGTAAAGCACACCTTTCTCGCCTTTCGACATCAGTTGGATGCCTTCGTCCCAGCCGGGAATCACCTGACCGACACCCAAGGGGAATTGGAAGGGCTGGCCTCTCTCAACCGACGAATCGAAAACAGTTCCGTCGAGCAGTTTGCCAGTATAATGCACCTTCACCATCTGGCCAACTTGAGGCTTCTCGCCATTGCCTTCGGTGGTCATCACATAGCAAAGACCCGAAGCGGTAGGCTCCACAACAATCTTATTATCATTCAGATAATCAGTCAATTGCTGCGCGGCGTTTGCGGTTTCTTCAGGATGGTCTTCCTTCATCTTGGCAATGCGTTCTTCGCTGGCTTTCTTGGCTTTCACGGCCATGCGCTTGGCATACTCGCTTTCAGGATAGAAATCGTCCAGGCGAACATTGAAACGCATCTCGTCAGAAGATGAGAACCCTTCGGGCAACTGGGGTTGACCCATCAATTTCTTGAACGTGGAGTCGATGTCCACGATGAAAGCTGCCGAATCGCCCTTGTGCATCATGGCAAGACCTTCGAAGAGGTCGCCGGCAAACTGCGATTCCTGCAATTGCATGATGTTTTCCATGACCGGAATGATGACGGTTGTGTCGTTCACCTTGCAACCGATGCTCAATTCAAGCAAATCGCCCAACTGGGGCAGATTGCCTTCATTCTTGTTGAAGAACTGATAAAACAGTCCGTTTTTTGACTTTTGGAATCCCGAATTCGGATTCTTCTCGCCGCAAGCACTCATGGTGCCTGCCATCAGCATGGCCAATGCGGCCATCGTTACGATGCTTTTTTTCATTTTTAGTGTAATTAAATTGTTGATTGATTATTGTTTACTATCGATTATGTCAATTAATTCAACGTCAAAGACAAGGTTGGAATACGCTGGAATGTTGCCATAGGGATTCTCGCCGTATGCCAAAGTATAAGGCAAGACCAAGCGAGCCTTCTCGCCCACCCGCATCAGGCCGATGCCTTCCTCCAAACCTCTCAACACCATGCCTTTGCCAAACTCCACGTCATAACGTCCGCCCAATTGGTCAGAGTCGCCCAACGGCGTACCGTTAAGGTAGGTTGCCACAAACCTGATTTGAGCCGTTTGCCCGACTTTTGGAGACACGCCTTCGGTGGTCACCGACTTGGAATAGAAAAGACCCGAGGCGGTGTAATCTGTTATGTTATTGGTTTTCAGGTATTCCCAAAACTCTTTTTCTGAATCAGCCTTCAAGGCTTTCATCGCTTCTTCAGCCTGTTTCTGCAATTCCTTTTCCGTCGTGATTTTCAGCAACTTGATGTCATAAACCAAGTTGGCATAGGCGGGAATGGAACCAACGGAATGTTCGCCATAAGCCATGTCAAACGGGATGATGGCCGTAATGCGCTCGCCAAGGTGCATCTTGGGAACAATCTCTTCCCAACCTTGTATGGTAAAGCCCTCGCCCAAGACGAAAGAGAACTTTTCGGGACTGTCGAATGTGGAACCCACCGACTGCCCGTTTAGCAAAGTGGCCGAAAAATCGAGTTCAACCTTTTCGCCCTTCACCGGACAGCGACCCTTGCCTTGCTCTTTGGTGATGATATAAATACCTGAAGATTCAGGCGTTACCGTGATATTGTTTGCCGCAACATACTCTGCCAAAGCCTTCCTTGAAGCCTCCATCATCGACTCTTTCATCTTCTCGAGGCTCGACTGGAATTCCTCTTCAGTCTGAACCTCAACGAGTTTCACCTCATAACGGAAATAATCCTCGGCTTTTAATCCTACCGTTTGAGGGTCTTGCTCGTAATAAAGTATCGCAATCGAATCCGCTTTCACGTAAAACGAAGCAGAGTCGCCCACATGCATCATGGAATATGCTTCCTGAAGGTCACCGGCAAAAAATGGTTCACGCAATTGTGTAAACACCTCATGCTGAGAGCCTTGCCAGTCAAAAAACAAGGAATCATGCAAATAGCACGTCATCGCGACCTTCATAAAATCAGTCAAATGAGGCTGAATGGCCGCCTGATTGTGGCTATGGAACTTGTAATACAAGCCGCTCTGGGTTTTCTTGTAGCCCGGAAACTTCTGGGTGCAAGCCGAAAGCATCATCATCGCCATCAGGCAAGCAGAAACAAACAATACACTTTTTCTCTTCATAACTTATTGATTATCTATTACTTTAATCGTATAAACCAATGTTGCGTATTCGGGAATCCTATCATCGTCGCCATGAAGGCCATAGCCCAAATGGAACGGAATGATGAGTTTGGCCACATCTCCTCGATGCAAGTAAGTCATGGCTTCGTCAAGACCCGACTCAACGCTTCCATTCCCAACAACAAATTCTTTAACACCATCATTATCAGATGAATAAATCAATTCTCCAGCAATATTATGCAACACATATTCAAGTCGGACACTCTGCCCCTTCTCAATCAATAGGCCGGAACCTTGTTCCAGAATCTGATACCTCAGCCCTGTTCCTGTCGAGGTCATAGACAAGCCGTGCCTTTTGATATAGTTCTCAATATCTTCCTCTTCCTCGTTTAGCAAATAGCGGTTGGCCTTCTCCATGCTGCTTTTCATGTCGCTTTTTGAAACGTTTACCGATTGCCTGGAAGGTTTTCCACCACAGGAAAAAAAAGCGAGCAACAATAACATTATCAGATATTTACAAACCAACTTCATTCCTTCTTGTTTAACAATTCTTGATATTCAGGCAACACCGCTTTCAATTGCTTGACAGCTTCGTCAAACGAACAATTCAAGGTGCCTCCGGCAGCATTGGTATGTCCGCCACCCTTGAAATGCTTTTGTGCCAACTCATGCACCGAAAAATCGCTCTTCGATCGGAACGACAGCCGAATTTGATCCTGTCGCTCAGTCACCAACACCGACATCCTGATTTTCTTCATCGACAGCGGGAAATTCACCACGCCTTCAGTATCGCCCGTATGGTAGTCAAACTGTTCCAAGTCGCTCTTATTCAACGCAATAATGGCAGTTGAATAGTCTTCAAGCACCTCCATCCTGCTGCTGATGGAATAACCCAAAAGACGCAGGCGGTTTTCCGACATCGTATCGTAAACCAACTGATGGATAAGATTATACGGAATGGAACGCTCCACCAGGAGGCCGCACAACTCGAAAGTGCGCGAATGATACAAGGAATGGGCAAACGAGCCAGTATCTGTCATCATGCCCACCAACAAATTTGTGGCAATGCTCTCAGTGAAATGGCTCTTGCCATAGTGCAGAATAATCTCCGTAACGATTTCGGAAGCACTTGAAACACAGGAATCTGAATAGGCGCAATAAAACTGGCTCAAGTCAGCGTCACGATGATGGTCAATCAAAACACGAGGACAACGCGTCTTCCCAATTTCATTATGCAAAATTCCACTACGAGACAAGTTGTTGAAATCCAACATTATAATCACTTCGGATTCAGCGATTGCTTCTTTGCAGGCTTCACCATCCTTCTCGAAAATGAGAAAATCCTGTGAGCCAGGCATCCAATGCAAAAAGTCTGGGAAATCGTTGGCTACCACCATTTTAGTCTCATGTCCCTTCCTTTTCAGGAACTCCGACATGGCTAATACAGAACCAATGGCATCGCCGTCAGGATTGACATGGCAAGCCAAAACTATTCGTTTAGGTGACTGAATTACAGCATCAAAGCGTTCAAAAAAAGCGTCTTGTGGCATAACTTCAATAAAAACTTGCAAAATTACACTTTTTTCCGATTCGACACCTATTAATTAATAGAAAAGGCTCATCGTGGCGACAGAACCTCAAAACTATTGTCCTCATAGACCAAAATAAGGTGTTTCAACTTTGAACGATTCGCCAATGAAGCCGATATTTCCTTAGATTCATGGGTATCCAAAGAAGTGAAAAGCGTACCCTCAATAGGAGCATCCTTCGGCATTTCAACTTGAGGAACAGGTTCAAAAGGCTCCGATACCGTCATCGCTCCAGTGCCAAACACAATCCAGTCCAAATTGTATTCGGGAAACGTTTCTTTGAGTTTCTTCACAAAATCCAAACTCGGATTGTTTCGACCCGACAAAAGATGTGAGATGTTTGAAGGTTGAATACCCAAACGCATTGCAAAGTCGGCTGCGGTCAGGTTTTTTGCGCGAATGATGTGCGCAATCCGATCTTTCATTTCTTCAGTTTTCATAATAGCAAACTCCTCAAATTTTCAATTTTCTCCATGTTTTCGATTGACAAAAGTAAACAATTGTAAGTTACAAAACACAAATCTTTGGAATTTATTTTTGTAAACTTCTATTTCAATACTAACATATTGGAATTTCACTTCATAGTAAACTATTTAAATAGTTATTTTTCAACTATTTAACAAACAATTCAATCAATAATCAAAACATCAACAGAAAAATACAAATATCTCATATTTTACTTCAAATAAAAACAACTATACTATTGATAATCAATAAAATAATTTAATTTTGTGAATAATAATGCTTTATTTTACAACATCACAATTCAACACTGTTTATTTATGTAAATTTTACAAATATGAATTTATCAAACAATGTTTTGATTATCTGTTATTTATATGAAATTTATTTACTTGTGTAAATAATCAACATTGGAAAGATTCTCAATACTGAACATTGCGAATTTTACGTTTTTCTCGCCCAAAACACCTCCACTACCAACCCAAATGCAAACATGCTCAGATGGTCTGAAAATGACCTCTACCCCATTTTCGGTTTTTCAGCCAACAACTACTTCTTTTCTCCTTTTTCGACTTATCAGCATTCTTGAATTTTTCAATACCTTATTAATATAATAGCACTCCGACCGCTCTGAAAAGGATGATTTTGTTCTTGATTGACATTTTTATAAGTTTTTGATTTTTTTATATAATTGATTAACAAACAAATATAATATTTTATCAAAAATAATTGAATTTTTTGATTGCCAGTATCAAAAAAGGTCGTATTTTTGCAATCCAATTCCGAGGGGAAGAGGGGTTGACAGGGGGGATTTCGGGAGTGGAGTTCTTTGATAGTCTGAGGCCAGCACAATACCGGCGCGGCGGGAGCCGCGCGGGGCAAGGAACCTTATAACAAGGAACAGAGAGAGAGCATCGAGGCGGGACCCGAGATTCAGAATAGAATACGAGAGCAACAATAGTACAACGAAGAGTTTGATCCTGGCTCAGGATGAACGCTAGCG
>CACXQO010000037.1 GCA_902769815.1 uncultured Bacteroidia bacterium
GTTGCTCTTGTCGGTGGTGTAGGAATACCACATGATGCCCTTGAACACGTCGTTTTTTTGGTGAATCGCGTCGCCGCTCTCGAAATGCAGCACGATGTTGGGGTCGGAGAAAGACTTCAAAGCCTCCACGTATGCCTCATATTCAAAGTTGAGGCAGCATTTCAGTTTGCCGCACTGTCCGGCAAGTTTTTGGGGGTTCGGGGAGAGTTGCTGAATACGGGCCACATTGGTGGTAACCGACTGGAAATCACTAATCCACGAGGCACAACACAACTCGCGACCGCATGAGCCTAAGCCGCCCAATTTGGCCGACTCTTGCCTCACGCCAATCTGTCGCATCTCAATTCTGATGTGGAACTCTTCAGCCAATTTCTTGATGAGTTCGCGGAAGTCGACGCGCCCGTCGGCGGTGTAGTAGAAAATGGCCTTGGTCTTGTCGCCCTGATATTCCACGTCGTTGAGTTTCATTTCCAAACCGAGATTGTCGATAATGGTGCGGGTGCGAGCCAAAGTGCTGTCTTCCAATTTGATGGCCGAAAGAAACTTCTCCACATCGTTAATTCTGGCGCGGCGGTAGATTTTCTTCATTTCGGCAAAAGGCGTGCGGAATTTCTTGCGTTTCATCTGGCGTTTCACGATTTCGCCCAAAAGGGTGACGATGCCGATGTCGTGCCCGATGGCTGTCTCGACGGCGACAAATTCGCCCACTTCCAATTCGAGGTCTTCGGGATAGGTGAAATAGTCCTTGCGGTCGTTCTTGAAACGCACCTCGGCCAAGCAAACATTGCCCTTAATCTCTTGGTTTTCATAGTCTTTCAACCAGTCGAACTGGCTCAGTTTGCAACGTCCGCACGAAAGCACTTTCTGTCCTGTATTGTATGTCGTTCCAAGGGTGCATCCACGGTTCAGTAATTGTCCGTCAATGCTTTTGATATCGTTTTTCTGTTGATTTTCAGTCATTTGATAAAATGAGTTTAGTAAGTGTGTATAAATCGCAAAAGTACGAAAAAAAATGTTTACCTTTGCACTCTGTTTAAACATCGCAACGAATCTATTATTGTATCATCAAAATCGAAACATTATGAAAAAAGGATTAATTATCATTCTTGCACTCGTGGCAGTGCTTGTCATTTGGGGTGTTGGCGTTTACAACGGACTGGTTTCCAAGCAAGAAGGCGTTGAAACGGCAGTCGGTAATGTGCAAACGGCTTACCAAAAGCGTGCCGACCTTATCCCGAACCTCGTCGCAACGGTGAAAAACTATGCCGAGTATGAAGCTGGCACTTTGACCGCCGTGGTTGAAGCAAGAGCCAAGGCCACTTCGGTGACCCTCGACGCCAACAACCTGACCGAGGAAAACATGAAGGCTTTCCAAGCCGCTCAAGACCAAATGTCGGGTGCATTGTCGCGCCTGTTGGTGACGGTGGAGCAGTATCCCGACCTGAAAGCCAACCAGAATTATTTGGATTTGCAATCGCAGTTGGAGAGTTGCGAAAACGCCATCGCCAACGCGAGAAAGCAGTTCAACGAAACCGCCCGTGTGTATAATACAGCGGTGCGTCGTTTCCCTGGCAACATTATCGCCGGCATGTTCGGTTTCGACAAGAAACCTTACTTCGAGGCTTCGGAGGCTGCCCAACAAGCACCCGATGTGAAAGACCTCTTTAATTAATGCAGGCCTTTCGACAGGCTCAGGGACCAAAGGCCGTTGAGCCTGTCGAAAACGCCGACTTGAAAAAAATCAAAAATTTCTTGCATCGTTTTTTCCAAACACATATTTTTGCGCCTTTTTAAACAAGGTTAAATATGTGTGGAATAGTTGCTTATGTAGGCCGTCAAGAGGCCTATCCCATCCTCATCGAGGGCTTGAAGCGCCTCGAATATCGTGGCTACGACAGCGCCGGTGTGGCACTGCTCAACGAGGCTAACGAACTGAATGTTTACAAGGCAAAAGGCAAGGTCTCCGACTTGGAGGCCTTTGCTTCTTCAAAGGATGTCAGTGGGCACATTGGCATTGCGCATACCCGTTGGGCCACCCACGGCGAACCCAATCAGGTGAATGCCCACCCTCACCGCTCGCAGTCGGGCAATTTGGCATTAATTCACAACGGCATCATTGAAAACTACCTGAGCCTGCGCAAGGAATTGGAGAAGCGCGGCTTCACTTTCCTGTCGTCGACCGACACGGAAGTGCTGACCAACCTCATCGAGGATGTGCAACAAAGCGAGCATGTCGACTTGTTTGAAGCCGTGCGCATCGCCCTGAACCATGTGGTGGGTGCATACGCCATCGCCATTGTGGAAAAAGGCCATCCCGACCAATTAATTGCCGCCCGAAAGGGTAGCCCGATGGTCATCGGCATTGGCGAAGACGAGTATTACATTGCTTCGGATGCCACCCCGATTGTGGGTCGCACCCAAAAAGTGGTTTACCTTGAGGATGAGCAAGTTGTGCGCATCAAATTGGGTGAGGAACTGCACATCAAGACTATTCAGGATGTGGAGGCCATGCCATACGTTCAGGAACTGAAAATGAACCTCGACAGCATCGAGAAGGCTGGTTTCGATCACTTTATGATGAAGGAAATCTACGAGCAGCCGACCATCGTGCGCGACACCATGCGTGGCCGCTTGCATCCCGAAGCCAATACGGTGCGGTTGGGTGGCATCCTCAAGTACGAGAAGCAGTTGCTTTATGCCGACAACATCGTTTTCGTGGCTTGCGGCACCTCGTGGCACGCCAGTTTGGTGGGCAGTTATCTCATTGAGAAGTTGGCCAAGATTCGCGTGAAGGTGGAATATGCCTCCGAGTTCCGTTACCGCGACCCTGTGGTAACGCCGCATGATGTGGTGATTGCCGTTTCGCAGTCGGGCGAAACTGCCGACACTTTGGCTGCCATTCAGTTGGCGAAAGAGAAGGGCGCGATTGTGTTGGGCATCTGCAACGTCATCGGCTCCTCCATCTCAAGAGCCACTGATGCAGGCATTTACACCCATGCCGGCCCTGAAATCGGTGTAGCTTCCACCAAGGCGTTCACTTCGCAAGTGACGGTGATGGCCATGCTGGCCTTGCGCTTGGCCGAACTGAAAGGCTCAATGAAGGACGAGGAACGCCTCGAATTCATTCAGGAACTCGACCGCATCCCCGAAAAAATCCAGTGGACTCTCGACCATAGCGGCCATGTGAAGGACATCGCCGAGAAATACAAGGATGTGCGTAACATGCTGTATCTCGGTCGTTTGCAGAACTATCCCGTCGCCCTCGAAGGTGCCTTGAAGTTGAAGGAAATCTCCTACATCCATGCCGAAGGCTATCCCGCCGCCGAAATGAAACATGGCCCCATCGCCTTGATTGACAAGGATATGCCCGTGGTTTTCATCGCCACCAACCACAGCACTTACGAAAAAGTTATCAGCAACATTCAAGAGGTGAAGGCTCGCAACGGAAAAATCATCGCCGTCATCAGCGAGAAGGATGTTTTGGCCCGCAAGATGGCCGATTATGTCATCGAGATTCCCGAAACGGAGTGCCTCTATTCTCCGTTGTTGGCAACCGTGCCGCTGCAAATCTTGGCCTACCACATCGCCGTGATGCGAGGCTGCAATGTCGACCAACCCCGCAATTTGGCCAAGTCGGTGACGGTGGAGTAAATCAAGAAAACCAAAAGAAAAACAGCCTCGAAACTCGGGGCTGTTTTTTCGTTGTACCGAAGGCCGATACAAAACCGATATACCAAAGGAAATTAAGAGAAATAAAACGAATAAAAATCAACAAGTTACAAAATTCTTGTTTTCCTTTTATTTCCATTTTTTGCGTTTGTTTTGTCATTTTTTGCGCCCTATTTGCGCCCCGAATAAAATAAAGTAGTACCTTTGCAAACCAAAGGAAACAAAGAATATGTTTCGTTGAAATTTTGCACCCTGTACTATGGCAAAAAACGATGTTAAAGTCACGGACAACCCGAAATTGAAGCAGAAGAAATTGTCAGACGGCAACTTCTCCCTCTATTTGGAGTATTATTATGGCTATAACAGCGAGATGGACAAGGCAAGCGGTAAGACCAAGGTCAGAGCCATAAGGAAGAAGGAGTTTCTCGGGCTGACCATCTATGGCAAGCCGAGAACGCCCATCGAGAGGGAGAGCAACAGCAAGAACATCCAACTGGCACAGGAAATACGAAAGGAGAAGGAACAAGAGTTCCTCAAGGACACAAGAGGCTACCGCTTGGAGAAAAGCAAGAACACGGATTTCGTTTCGCTCTATCAGTCCTATATCGATCACTACACGAAATGCGATGTCCGTATGCTGAAGATGTCGCTGCGGTGGTTCAAGGAGTTCATTGAAACCGCACCCGAATACGAGAAGTTCAGGTCGGAATCAAACCGAGCCAAATCACCAAGGACATGATGGCTGACTTTGCGGAGTTCCTCAAGCCGAGAGGGAACGGGGAAACACCTAAGAGCGTGCTGCAACGCTTCAAGAAGGTGGTCAAGTGGGCCATTGAACATGACTACATGGCCACCGACCCCACGACAGGCATTAGGATTGTGTCGGACGAACAGATATTGCGTAAGGATGTGCTGTCGACGGAGGAGGTTGTGAAGCTCATCAACACCCACTATCAAGGCGAGAATCCCGAAATCCGCAGGGCGTTCATCTTCTGTTGCTATTGCGGCCTCCGTTTCTGCGATGTCAAGGACTTGACCTTTCGGAACATCGACTACTCCAACCGGCTCTTGAAGTTCGAGCAGAACAAGACCAAGGGACACTCATCCAGTAGTGGTGTAACCATTCCACTTAATGATGGCATCCTCTCCTTGGTCGGTGTGCCAGAGAGTGGAAAGGAGGACGATCTGGTGTTTCACCTGCCGTCACACACCATGTGCTTGAAGGCATTGCGGCATTGGACGGCAAGGGCGGGCATCGCGAAGCACATCACTTGGCATTGTGGGCGGCACTCCTTCGCAGTGAACATCCTGAACAATGGAGCCAATATCAAGACAGTGGCCAGTCTCTTGGGACATTCGGGACTGAAGCATACGGAGAAGTACACCCGCGCCGTGGACGAGTTGAAGCAGAAGGCCATCGACAGCCTCCCGACATTTGATATGACGAACTTGTAACCGAAGAATAAAAGCGAGTAAAGATGAATAATAAACAAAATAAAACCTTATTGGATGTGGTAAGTGAATTGCCGCTATGTGATAGACAAAACCATTTTGATAAACAATTCGTTTTGGCTGCAAGTTCAATTCAAGAATGGATTGATAAAGAACGTGACAATTGGGAACAAGACCTGCTAATTACCATACCAAGAGAAAAGATTGGACTTTACTTTTTGGGTAAGACAAAAGACCTTTTGGATGAGTTTCACGATTATGTGCCAAATACTATTGAGGATTGGAAACAAATGGAGCAGGGCGAATATCTCTACTATTGCATAGCAATGGAGTGGTATATGCAAGCAATTCTCACGTTGTTGAATCATTATGACATAGAAGAAGATGAGAACCAGAAAAAAATGTTTGAGTATTGTTGGTTTATTTTTGACGACTTGTTAGACGATGAGCCGCAATCAGAGCCGCTGCCTGATGGGAAGCAAGAAAACGCAGACCAACAGCCAAAGAAAAAAGGCAAACCTGTAAAGTCGTTCAAGGATAAAATGGTTGATGATGTTGATGGAAAGAAATTGCAGAAAATACACTCCGTGATGTCTGGTAAAACAGGCAAGGATGCTGTCTTGATTGTTTATGCTTGTTTTAACAATGGTTGGGTGGTGTCGAAGCCGTCATATACAGCGGTAAAGGATGAATTTGGAGAAGTGGTCTGCAAGAGCCAATACGATGGATATTGGAAAGGTGCAAAGGATATATTTACCGAACAAGAAATTGATGGAGTAAAGAAGAATTTGACCATAGAAGAAAGTGAAAAATAGGTCATAATAGGTTTTTATTGTTTGGCCAATAACGACCTATTCTTTGGTTTCAATTACCTCGTTTTTTTTATCTTACTTCGCGCCGTCATTCGGCACGAAAGTGCAACTTCGTGTTGGTGACATCGGCAAAGAAGGTGGGAGTGTTGCGCCTCTCATCTGACAGCCAGCACCGCAAAATAAACAAACTATGAGCGAACAACTCCAACAGGTGGTCGACCTAATCACGGCAAACACAATTTTCTGCACAAAGGAAGTACTGACAAGCGAAGAGGCTGCAAAGTATCTCGGAATCAGCAAGTCGTATCTCTACAAACTCACTATGAACAAAGCCATCCCCTGTTACAAGCCAATGGGCAAACTCTGTTACTTCAATCGACACGAGTTAGAGGCTTGGCTTCAGAACAACCGCATTGCCACGGCTGAAGAAATCGAGCAGCAGGCGCAGGCATATTGCTTGCAGAAGAAAGGAGGCCACCAATGAAAAAAGCGACCACGACAGGCGCAGCCGCAAAGACGCTAAAGATGACAGCAGCAAAAGTAAGAATAAATCCTGACATTGAGGCTGCCCCCAAGAAAAAAAGTGGCGGAATCTTCCTCGCCTTCAGTGTCGGTTCTGCCAAACATCGCAAGCCTCGTTATTCGAAGCCTCAATCAGTTAGGGACCTCGAAGAACTTGCCGACATTTACAACCAACGAAAGCATCCGAACACCCCAACCAAATACCTTGCCAAAGCCAAGTACCGTGACGACTCCGCCAACGGCCTCACACGTTGCATCATCGACTTCATTCGCTTGCATGGTGGCCAAGCGGAACGAATAAATACAACAGGAGTACCCATAGACCACCGAAGACAGGTGACGGACGTACTGGGCCACTCCCGCACGATAGGAAGCCTTGAATGGCGACCAAGCGGAACCACCAAAGGCAGTGCGGACATTTCCGCAACCGTACATGGTAAGGCTGTCAAGATTGAGGTGAAAATAGGCAAAGACCGCCAAAGCCCGGCGCAGAAGGAATACCAGCGGCAAGTAGAGCTGGCGGGCGGGCTGTACTATATAGCCAAGGATTTCACCAGCTTTGTTGAGTGGTATAACCGCACATTCTGAGGAAGGAGGCCGAGATGGAAAAAGAGAACAAGAGCTTTGTCGTTTTCTTTGATTGGTACAACAATACTGCCAAATTAGACAATGCCCAATTTGGGGAGTTATTCCGAGCAATTTTCAAATACGTCGAATCTGATGTTCAACCTAAATTTGATGATGGAGCAATGGAAATGGCTTTCAATTTCATCAAGAATGACATTGACAGAAACCAAACGAAGTATATGGAAATCAAACAGAAGCGGAGCGAGGCGGGGAGAAAAGGCGGTGCACCTATCGGGAATAACAATGCAAGCAAAACAAGCAAAAACAAGCAAAACAAGCATAATGTAAATGTAAATGATAATGTAAATGTAAATGTAAATGATAATGATTTAAGGGGTATTTGTTATGAAACGAAGGAAGAAGAAACGGCAAGACTATTGGGTGTGTTAGCAGAGGAAAGGAGGAAAAATGGACAATAACAGACAGTTTCTTTCACTCACAGATGCAGAGCAGGAGCAAACCTTGACCGAAGCACTTGTGCAAGCGCATCGTAACGCTGGCAAGTCAGTTGACGGTAGGAACTTTCCAGAAACCATCACAACACTCAAAGCCATTATCCGCAAGTACTACCCTCGTATCAAATATGCCAAAGTCTTGTCTGTGTTTGAGCGCGGCAGCCTTGGAATGCTGGGGGATTATTATGGCCTACACCCAAGAACATTCAACACATGGCTCAATGCTGGTTACCGTGAGGAGCATCATGTGCGTGATTCAGACATCGAAGAACCGACCCGTCCGAGTACCGAGGGGGACACCTTAGACCTCCTCGATTTCTTGTCGGAATATATTGTCAGCAATCCTGATGCAGCATACGACGGCGAAAAAGAATACAATTACCTCCGCTGTAAAGATGTCATTCCTTTGGGCAGTGATGAAGGTTTTTTGGACAAAGCAGAGCGAAAACTTTACAACAACGCCTACAAGGAAAGACGAGGAGAGAGGGCTCGTGTCTTGGGCGAGGCCATGCGCCTCAACAAGACGGACAAGGAAGTATACGCGCTTGCCAAAAGGATGGCGGTTGACGACTGGCTCCTTTCACTCCGCCAACAAGGCAAGAAACCAAGCAATGTAATCACGTCACGGATGAGCCTGACGGCGTGGAATGACAACGGCTTTCAATTGTCATCGGTGAAATACCGCGATTTTCTCCGAGAGGCGGGCTATCGTTGAGAACAGGGCGGAGCAATCCGCCTTTTCTTTTTTCGTGGAGTTCACTCGGCTGTGATGAAAAAATATACTTTTTATGCTATATTTCCAAAATAAGTGTTATCTTTGCACCGTGATAATCATTAAAACCTACAAGAGATATGGCAAATGCAATCATCGAAGAAGTGAAGCAGACAGAGAACGCGGGCTTGTTCACCATACGTTTCGAGGGACAGACGGAAACGGAGTTCGAGAAATTCATGCAGCGTTTCAAGGACGATGCAGAACGGCAAGAGGACTTGTCAGTCATTCTCAACCTCATAAACAAGATGCTCACGATGAGTGGCTTCCTCGAAAGGTTCTTCCGCTACGAGGGCAAGATGAGTGACCGAGTGGCGGCAATGCCCCAGCCGATAGACCACACGGAACTACGGCTCTACTGCCTGCGGCTTTCCGACAGCGTCCTGATTGTGGGCAACGGTGGTGTGAAGAACACGCGCACCTACGAGGAAAGCGATGAATTGAGCGGTTATGTTATCACTTTGCAGAAGCTCGATATGCTGCTAAAACAAGCCGAGAGGAGCGGCAAGGTGACCATTGAGGAAACGAAGATAACGGGTATAGACAAACAAACATTCAACCTATGAACAGCACAGCCAAATTGTTTGACGAACTTGTTGCCGCCACACCTCCCGATGTGAAGCAGCGCGTGGACTGGTCGTTTTCCATAGCTGACAAGATTTCCGGCATACTCAAGCGGCGCGGGCTTACCCAACAGGAGTTTGCTGATATGATGGGATGCTCGCAGGCGGAGGTGAGCCGCTGGTGCGGTGGTGTCCACAACTTCACACTTTCTACCCTCGCCAAAATATCGACGACGCTTGGCGAGCCGATGATTATGGTTGCGGAATAGCCGTCCGCATCCTCATGCACTACACACAAGGCCGCTCCTATCAAAGGGAACGGCCTTTTTTCGTTGGAATCTACCGAAAACGATTTGGATTTCGCTTGAAACAAACGAATCATTGGTACATTACCGTAGGGAACAGTCCTACCTTCGTGCCGTCTGGGAGGCTGAAGGTGAACGCTGGCTCATGGTGCCGCTCGTCTTGCATGAACTCCGAGAGGGTCAGCCCGAAAATGGTGGCCATATCGACCACTACGGAGATTTTTGGGTTGCCTCTTTTGAGCGTGTCGTTCAATGTCCGTTGCCGCATTCCGATTTGCTCCGCGAGTTTGCTTTCAGAGATACCTTGCTCATTGCACAGTTCTTTCACTCTCTTTCTGATGTCAATCATGGCTCATTGGATTATGGTATTTGTTCCTCATGGGTGGCATTCCACTCCTGGCGCATCTTCTCAAGCTCGGCCAGTTCCTCACTGGTTAGGAGGCGGTAATTGGGTTCGTCCGTGACCATCGCCTTCAACCGTTCAATCTCCGCTTTGATTTCTTCGCCGGTCATGTTGTTTGGGTTCTTCGACAGTTCCAACTCCGCGCCGCAATAGGGGCAGCGGATGGAGTTGCTTACATTGGCCTGATGGCGGCTGACTACCTCATCCGTGGCGAAGATGTCCTCCACCTCGATGCCGAGTTGTTCTGCAATACGGATGAGGGTCTTGATTGATGGATAGGTCTTTGTTGTTTTGTCTTTTGGGTCAACTCCCCGTAAACTTGCGTTCAACTGGACATAGGACATTCCCATGCTCTCCGCCAGCTCTTTTTGTGTGATGCCTTTCTCTTTGCAAAGGTCTTTCACCCTTTCTCTAAAATCAATCATTGTTTATTGGATTGTTGGTTTTTCGCTGCAAAAATACGCTGTTTTTTGATATGAACAATATAAAATCATATCAAAAACCATAATTTTTTACCTTGTTATAATATAAATGACTATAAGAATTGATTTTTTTTTGCTTTTATAACTTATTGGTTTATTGGTAATTTCAAATAATTATAGAAAAATATATAATTATTTCTCAAAAAACGCTTGTAATTATAGAAAATTATGTATTTTTGCAATCAGAAATCATATAGAAAACTATAATTGAAAGAAAGGGCAACACCATGAACACGA
Organism: uncultured Bacteroidia bacterium; assembly: GCA_902769815.1. Taxonomy (GTDB): domain Bacteria; phylum Bacteroidota; class Bacteroidia; order Bacteroidales; family F082; genus Limimorpha. The sequence goes on from CACXQO010000037.1 coordinate 10,300, forward strand.
AACAGACATTAAGCGAGATTATGACGATGGCCTGGCAATTCGTCAAGCGTAACGGCTTCACGATGAGTGAGGTACTGAAAGCCGCGTGGCGCAACGTGAAACTTCACCATGCTATGGCAAAGCGCATCTGCAAGTTCTATTTCTTGAAGGTGGACGGCACAATCCGCGAGGCATACGGCACACTGAAATCCGACCTGCTGCCTGCTACCGCTGGCGAGGACAACCGCAAGCGCAATGACACGGTGCAAACCTACTTCGACACCGAGAAACAAGAATGGCGTTGCTACAAGAAAGCCAACCTTATGAGAATCGAATTATAAACCTATCAATGAGACCGAAACATATTTCATTCAGCGGTCACACGGTCGCAAAGGGCGGCTGCAAAAGTCGCCCCTTTGCCACCGCAAAACAGAGAATTTACTAACCACTTAAAAACATACTGAAAATGAACGAAGAAAGAATTTGCTATAACTGCCAACATTGTTTTGAAAACCCAATTGGCGATTACTATTGCGAGATGTGGCTGAAATTCACGAGTGGACGCAAAACGTGCAAACGTTTTTTTCCCTACCCTGCCGTTCAACTGCGCAAAACATTGGTAAAGAATTACTAACCACTTAAAACATAACAGACTATGAGCAAACAAATTGACCTGCGGGATTGTCCATTAACCCGTGAGTACCTTGACATTGAAAACGGGAACTGTACGCTACTTTGCGACATTCGCTCCCTTACCGAAATGCTTCCAGAAGTGATAATGGCCTCCGATGGCAGCACATTCGACCTTGCAAGGGTGGGCATTGAGATTAGTTACGTTATTGAACACCTCAAAGAGATGAGGGACGAGTTGAAGAAAGGGGGTGCAGCATGACAGCATTACAAGCAATCCAGCAAGCCCAACAGACGGGGCAAATTGCAATCACCAAACAGACCGCCAACATGCTTGAAGCCGTGGCAAGGCTGCAAGCGGCGGCGGAAAACTATGTTTCAGCGACAGAGGAAAACTTGCCGTGTGAGATTAGCGACACCGACACTTGCAACAGGCTTTTTGATGATTTCTACAAGCATTTCAATCCGGTGACGGATTATGCTTTCTCCACGGTTGGGGGAATCATGCTGAAAAGGGTTTTTTATTTCCAACAAACAGACAATTTCAGCGGGCTATGATGACAGGGAATGAAAGTGCCGCCCTGATACAATGGGCGTGTGAGAAACTCCAAGAGGACATGAAGC
>CACXQO010000038.1 GCA_902769815.1 uncultured Bacteroidia bacterium
ATCGGCATACAGACATTCTCCAAAATCATCGAGGAAGGTTGGGCCTACGTCGACAAGACCGCCTTTGTCTACCAATTGGGCAAAAACGGTGGCTATTATTTCCTCAGTCGTCCACGTAGGTTCGGCAAAAGCCTGCTGCTCTCTACCATCGAAGCCTATTTCCAAGGCAAAAAGGAACTTTTCAAAGGTCTGGCTTTGGAGCAATTGGAAAAGGATTGGAAGGTTTATCCTGTTTTGCATTTGGATTTGAACGCAGAACGGTATGATACACCCGATAAACTGATTTCTATTATAGACAGGCACTTGCGCTTTTGGGAAAGCGAATACGGCAAGGAAGAAAACGACAAAACACCAGCCGACAGATTTGTTGGGATCATCCGTCGCGCTTGCGAGCAAACAAAGCAAAAAGTCGTCATTTTGGTGGACGAATACGACAAACCTTTACTGCAAGCCATCGGGGAAAAGGAACTCCAAGATGAATATCGTGCTGTGTTGAAATCATTTTATGGCGTTGCTAAAACAATGGACGGCTATATCAAAATGGCGTTTTTCACTGGGGTGACGAAGTTCTCCAAGGTCAGCGTTTTCAGCGACCTGAACAACCTGAAGGACATTTCTTTGGATTCCCGGTTTGTGGCGGCATGTGGCATCACAGAGAAGGAAATCCATGATTACCTTGACGACGAGGTCGGGCAAATGGCCGAGGCCAACGGCATCGACAAAAACGCCTGCTACGAAAGATTGAAAAAAGAATATGACGGTTATCATTTTCGCGAAAACAGCGTCGGGGTTTACAATCCATTCAGCCTGATCAATGCCCTTGACAGCCATGATTTCAAAGACTTTTGGTTCGAGACCGGCACTCCGACTTTCCTCGTCGAAACTCTGAAACGCACCAATTACGAACTGGAAAACCTAACTCGAGAGGAAGTCACTGCCGACCTTTTGGGCAGCCTTGACAGTATTGACCAAAACCCGTTGCCTCTACTCTATCAGAGTGGTTATCTGACCATTAAAGATTACAACCCAGATTTCTGCACCTACACTTTGGGCTTCCCCAATGGAGAAGTGGAAAGAGGTTTCACGAGATTCCTGTTTAGATATTATGCGCCCATAAAAATATACGAATCCGATTCGTTTGTCAAAAACTTCACCATTGAGGTGCGTAACGGCCAGCCCGAAAAGTTTATGTCGCGCCTCGAAGCCATGTTTGCCAGTCAGGATTACCAAGTTGTAGGTGATGCAGAACTTTATTTCCACAATGTCACCAGCCTTGTTTTCAAGCTGTTGGGCTTCTATACTGACGTAGAACGCCACACCACCGACGGACGCATGGATATGCTCGTTCAAACCAAAGATTATATTTATATCTTTGAGTTTAAGATTGACAAGTCGGCTGATGAGGCTTTGAAGCAGATCGAGGAAAAGCAATATGCCAAGCCATTTGAAACGGACTTGCGCAAACTTTATAAAATAGGTGTTAATTTCTCCAGCACGACCCGCAGGATAGAAAGTTGGAAAGTAGTTTAATAATGGGAATCAGAAAATTCATAGGAAAAGCAGGCCTCAAATTGGGCGGCTGGAAAGTCGTCAACGAAGCCCCAAAAGACCTTGGCAACGCGGTTTGCATCGTTGCGCCGCACACGGCCATAGAGGATTTCTTCGTCGGGTTGGCCTTCTACTGGTCTTACGGCATCAAGTTCAAGGTGATGATAAAGAAGGAGTTCTTTGTTCCCGTCGTCGGCTGGCTCTTGAAGAAAGTCGGCGGAATCCCCGTCAACCGAGGGCACCAAAACCATCTCGTGGAACAAATGGTCGACATGTTCAGCCAAAACAAGGACACACACCTTATCATTTGTCCTGAAGGCACTCGAAAGGCTGTAAAGCATTGGAAGAAAGGCTTCTATGTCATTGCTGAAGGTGCCCATGTACCCATCATCCTCGGCTTCATCGACTATAAAAAGAGGTATTGCGGCATTGAGCGGATTTTCTATCCCACAGGCGATTACAACAAGGATTTGGCCGAAATTTGGGATTATTACAAAGACATCAAAGCGAAACACCCCGAAGGGTTTAACCTTGATGAACAGTACAGGAACGCAGAAAAATGATTGACTTTGAAGGTTTAATACACCACCTTCATTTTCAAGGTTTTGTTATTCCCCACCCCGTCAGTCACCACGACTTTCACATTGTTGGTGCCTTTCTTCATCTTTTCGTCGATTTCGTAATAGAGCAAAGCGTTCTTGGCATCATATTGACCAAGCACCCAAACATCGTCAAGATAAATGTCGTAGGTTTCAATGCCGGTCATGTCGTCGGAAATCTTGAACCTCAGCGACTTGAGCGCACTCACCGACTGCCCGTCCTTGAAATTGGACGCTTTGACCGTGGGCGCAACCGAATCGATTTTGATGGTAAACTCGCCCAACGAGCGGGTCGCGACTTCCATGCAGCCGCCCTTCATCTTGCCACCAAGCGAAGACACCTTACCACTGTTGTCGAAATAAGCAATGTATTTTCTGGGATGGTCGGCCCAAGCCTCGTCAGGACGGATTCGGACGGTGAACTGCTTAAAGGTTGTCAATTCCTCATCGCCGAAACGGTAAATGCGTGAGCAACAACCTCTTTCGTCCCTCTGGCCCGTCTGAATCCATTCGTCACGGAAAAGCGTGCCTCGCTCCATCGAAACATTGAAATCATCAATCGTAATGTTGTTGTTCAACGAGCCGTCGGCCTTCACGAAATACTCGCTGCGACGGCGTTCTGGTCGCTCCACATAAACGGGTGCAGTGCCCACCAACTTGAAACTAATCTGAGAGGTATTACCCACATAATCAGCAATTTTGAAGCGCACATTCACCGTGTCGCCCTCGTTCACTGTCACCGTTCCGTTCCGTTTTTCAATCATTTGCAGTTTGTTGAACGGGTCGGTTTCGGTGCGCACATAACTCGTTTTCTTCTGCTTATAACGACGATAATCGAGGAGGCTGTTCACATAGCGCGGCTCGCTGTAGGAAAAACTGTCGCACTCCATCTGAAAAGCCAGTTCGTCGTCAAGGTAAAGCTCATAAAGATAAGGGCCGTTCTTGTTGGTCGAAGTGCCCACTTGGTCGAAGGCGCGGATGCCGAACCCAATGGCACCATTGGCGCGGACGATATTCCTGTCTTTCAATGTATAACGGCCTTTATCGCCACCTTCAACGGAGAAATACATCGGTTTGATACCGCCCTCCAAAGTCGCTTCGTCGCCCAACGGATAGACTGACACACCTTGTATGAGCGGGCGCGTATTGTCCTCAATCTTGTATCCGAAATACATCGGATTGACCGGTTTTTCGCTCAGCGTATGACGGATTTCGAAATGCAGATGCGGGCCTCCCGAACCGCCAGAATTGCCCGAATAGGCAATCAAATCACCTTTTTTTATTGGGAACTTGTCCTTGTCGGGATAAATCTGCGAGGCAAATTTCTTGTGCTTGTATTGATAATCCTTCACATATTTGGCAATCTCGCCCGAAAACCGCTGCAAATGGGCATACACACTCGTATAGCCATCGTAATGCGTGATATACAGCACATTACCATAACCGTATGGCGAAACTCCGATACGGCTGATGTAGCCATCGGCGACGGCAAACACCTTTTTGCCCTCCACGCCCTGCGTCTTGATGTCGAGGCCCGCATGGATGTGGTTGGGACGGATTTCGCCGAATGTGGCGGAAAGGTAAATCGGGATGTCAAGAGGCTTGCCGTAATTGGGAAACGACTCCTGGGCCACACCCCAAAAAGCCGACAAAACAAAAGCCAAAACCAAGGCTGAACGTAGTTTCTTCATTGTGAAAACAGATTAGTTGAAATTTTGGGCAAAAATAGCACTTTTTTATATACTTTTGCAACGGAAAAAGGAACAATCGATGCGACGACAGACCCAAAAAGAGAAGATTCAAGAGTGGCTTGGAAAGCCTTATATGCGGCTTGTTTACAGGCTCTTGGCCATCCTTTTGGCCCTCAGCATCAGCCGTTGGATGGTCTATCTTTTCAACCAGCAGTTTTTTCACCAACTGACGCTCGGCCAAGCCTTGAAGCTCTATTTCTATGGCATGAGGTTCGACTTGCCCATTGTGGTGAGCCTCAACTTGCCCGTCATCCTTTATTATTGTTTCCCTTCGCTCAAAATCTACAACAAAGTGGCGCAAAAGGTCATCGACTTCATTTATGTGATTGTCAACGCCTTCGCTATCCTATTGAATTTCATCGATATAGTATGTTTCCATTTCTTCGGGAAGCACCTCACCATCGACTTCCTGAAAGTGCTCGGCAACTCCGACGAGGTGTCGTTTGGCATTGTCAGGCAGGTGCTTTTCGATTATTGGTACCTGCTTGTCATATTCATCCTTTTTGTATTGGTTATCAGTGTAGTAGCGCGGCACACCCGACTTCACGCCCCTGAGAAGGAAATCGAGCCTCGATGGCATCTCAAGCAAAGTATCAGCTTGGGTGTCATGCTCTTATTGTCCATCATAGCATGGCGAGGCGGCCTGCAAGCCAAACCCATCACTATGGCAACCGCCATGCAGTATACCGACCCTCAAAACGCGCCCATCCTCCTCAACACGCCATTTTGCCTTGTCACCACCCACGAAACCGCGCTGAAAGAAATAGCCGGAGACTATGAAACCGGCTTTTCACCCATCCATAAAAACCTGTCAGCGAACCGTTTCATCGAAAGCGACACCTTGAGCATCGATAGTATTCCTGACAATTTGGTCATCATCATCCTGAAAAACGTCGGGCAGGAAATGGTCAGTTACTACAGCCACGACCGCCGCTTCCCCCTCACACCCTTCCTCGATTCGCTTCTCAGCCAAAGCCTTACGTTCAACGGCATGTCGAACAGCCGCCGCAGCCTTGAAGTGCTGCCTTCCATATTGGCAAGCATTCCGGCCATGATGGACAACGATTTCGTGAGGTCGCCTTACGCCGAAAACGACTTCGACGCCTTTGGCCAACACCTGCAACGGCACGGCTACAATACCATTTTCATGCACGGCGGCAACAACGGCGTTCAAGGTTTTGACGAGTTCTCGCACCGAGCCGGTTTCAAGAATTATTTCGGGCGCATCGAATACGACGACAATAGCGACTATGACGGGCAATGGGGCATTTACGACGGGCCTTTCCTGCAATACGCCGCCCACACCCTCAACCGCGTGCATCAGCCTTTCGCCACGGCCATTTACACGCTTTCTTCGCGCTATCCGTACAAGATGCCCAAGAGTTTCGTACTGCCCAAAGAAAGCTATTTCTGGACGGGCTTTGAGAAAACCATCTATTATGTCGATTGCGCTTTGAAGGACTTTTTCGAGACCGCCTCGCAAATGTCGTGGTTCGACAACACCCTTTTCGTCATCACCGCCGACTACTCCAACAACGAGCATTTCCAACCCGAATACAGCAACGTTTGGGGCATGTATTCCATCCCGATTGCGTTCTATTACCCAAAGAAAATCAAGCCTTTGCATTGCAACGAGATTGCCCAACAAATTGACCTTGGGCCTTCCATCCTTGCCGCGCTCCACGTGAACGACACCCTTTTCTCCTTCGGGCGCAACCTCTTCGACACCATCAGTGAACAGGCCTTTGCCAGCTATTACAACCTCACCTACCAATATTGCGACGGCACTTATTTGGTGCAATCCGATGGCGAGAATCCATTCGGCATTTTCAGGCCCATCAGCGACTCGCTCCTGAACGACAACCTCATCGACCGACTTCAATGCCAAGACGTGTTCGACAGGCTCTACCATTTTATGCAGGTGTACAACAACAGAATGATTACCAACAGTTTGAAACCGTCAATAACAGATTTTTATGGGCAAGCAGAAGATTCGATTCATCATTAACCCAATCTCCGGCAAGAAGCACAAAGAGCACCTCCCGCAGCAGATCAAAGAGCATCTCGACCTCTCGAAATTTGACTACGAGATTTGCGTTTCCGAGTACCCAAGCCATGCCATCATGCTTGCTCAAGATGCCATCAACCAGCACTTTGACATTCTCGCCGTGGCTGGAGGCGATGGCTCTGTCAACGAAGTGGGCACGCGCCTCATCGGCACCGATTTGGCCTTGGCCATCATCCCCTGCGGCTCGGGCAACGGCCTTTCGCGCTGCCTCAACATTCCGCTCGACCCCATCAAAGCCTTGCAAGTCATCAACAGGAACGAGCGACGCAAAATCGACACCGTCACCGTGAATGGCACACCGTTCATCAGCATTTCGGGAACGGGCTACGACGCTAAGGTTGCCGAAGACTACAGCAAAGACCCGCGCCGAGGTTTCGACACCTATTTCAGGTACATCGTACTCAACTACATCACCATGAACGAGCAGCCCTACACCATCATCACGCCCACCGAAACCCTTGAAGTCAACGCTTTTTTCATCTCGTTTGCCAACTCCAACCAAATGGGCTACGACTTCCCTATCTCGCCTCATGCCTCGTTGTGGGACGGCAAAGTCGACCTTTGCATCGTGCAGAAACCCAATCCGTTGGAACTTCCCATCATGGGCGGTTACATGATTGATGGCATGATGGACAAAGCGCCAAAAGTGAAAATCATACAAACTCCCGAAGCCACCATCATTCGGCCCAAAGCCGAGGTCATCAACCTCGACGGCGAGTCAGTAATGATGGAAAAAGACCTTCATCTCAAAGTTAATCCATTAAGCCTCAACATTATTTGCAATGAAACACAAAAGTGACAACAACGGCACAGTATATTCCACCAACCCCAACTTCGTTTTCGATTACGGCGAAGAAGAAGCCGTAACGCTCGAACCCGCCAAGCAAAACCTGCGCGTAATGCTCGACAAGAAGCAACGCGGCGGCAAGAAAGTCACCCTCGTCACCGGCTTCCAAGGCTCCGATTTCGATTTGGCCGTCTTGGGAAAAGAGTTGAAATCGGCATGCGGCGTGGGCGGCAGCACCAAAGACGGCGAAATCCTGTTGCAAGGCGACTTTCGTGAGAAAGTGCTGGACATGTTGCTCCAAAAAGGATACACCAAAACCAAAATCAGCGGAATATGATCAAGATACAAACCACATTGCCCAAAGAAAAAAGGGGAAAGAAAAGCAAAAAACGAGTCAGAATCACGGTGCTTTTGGTGCTGGGAATCCTGTTGGTTTTCGCCTTGGCCTTTGGCTATTGGCTCTACAAGACCGTCATGTCGCCAAATGTGCAAACCGCTGGAGGAAAGGAAGTTGTAATCTACATTCCAACAGGTTCCGACTTCAAGAAAGTCGAAAACATCATTTCTGAAACGGGTTTTTTGGTCAAGGAAAAGAGTTTTCATTGGGTGGCACAACAGAAGAAATATCCCGAAAACATCCATCCAGGCCGTTATGTCGTGAAAGATGGCATGAGCAACAATCAGTTGGTCAATATGTTACGGGGTGGATTGCAAAGCCCGGTGAAAGTCACTTTCAACAATATTCGAGATGTTGACATGTTAGCCGGACGCATTGCTGATCAAATCGAAGCAGATTCAACTTCCATCTCCAATCTGCTTCACAATCAACAGTATATCAACCAATTGGGCTTCGACAGCGCGACCATCCCGGCCCTATTCCTGCCCGACACCTACGAGTTCTATTGGACCACCGATGCCGAGGGTTTTGTTTCGCGTATGTTTCAGGAATACAACAAGTTCTGGAACGATGAACGCAAACAGCAAGCCGCAGCCAAAAACCTGACACCAATTCAGGTCAGCACTTTGGCTTCCATCGTCAACAAGGAAACCAACATGAGCGACGAAATGCCCCGCGTGGCAGGTGTTTACCTCAACCGACTGAAAAACAATTGGTTGTTGCAAGCCGACCCGACTTTGGTTTTCGCTTGGAAAGACTTCAGCATCCGCCGTGTCCTCGACAGTCACAAGGAAATCGAGTCGCCGTACAACACCTATAAATATATAGGCCTTCCGCCCGGCCCGATCTGCATCCCTTCCCTCGCCGCCATCAAGGCCGTGCTGAACGCCGAGGAGCACCATTATTTCTATTTTTGCGCAAGGGAGGATTTTTCCGGCTACCACAATTTCGCCAAAACCTTGGCCGAACACAACCGTAACGCAGCCAAATACCAACAAGCATTGAATCAAAAAGGAATCTTGAAATAGTCATATATGAAAGCATTCAAAGCATACGACATCCGTGGCGAATGGGGCACCGACCTCAACGAAAGCATCGCCTACCGAATCGGTTATTTCCTGCCCGATGTGCTCGACACCGACACCTATTTGGTGGGTCGCGACATGCGACTCTCATCTGAAACATTCTTTGATGCCCTCACCCGTGGCCTCACCGACCGTGGCAAAAACGTGGACTTCATCGGACTTTCCACCACACCATTAGTGTATTGGTCTACAGCAAAATACGGTTATGATGCCTCCATCCAAATCACAGCCTCGCACAACCCAAAGCACCACAACGGACTGAAAATCTCAGCCAAAAACGCCCTTCCCGTGGGCTACGACACCGGCCTGAACCGCTTGGAAGCCTTGGTTGAAAGCGACAAAGCCATAGTGCCGTGTGCCGTGAAAGGCAGAATCATGGAGAAGACTGTCTACGACGACTATCTTGCTTTCCAAAAACAATTTGTCGGTGACTTGTCGAACCTCAACATTGCCGTGGATTGCAGCAACGGCATGGCCTCACTGTTCGTCCACGAATTGATTGGCAAGGCACACTTCATCAATGACAACTTGGACGGCAATTTTCCCAACCACGAACCTAATCCTTTGGAAGCCAATGCGCAAGAGCAAATCAAGGCTTTGGTGCTGAAAGAGAAATGCGACATCGGCTTGCTCTTCGACGGCGACGCCGACCGCATCACCTTCATCGACGAGAAAGGCCGCTTCATCAGTCCCGACCTCATCATTGCCTTCTTGGGCGACTATTTCATTGGTGAGCAACACCAGAAAGGCATTGTGCTTCAGGACATTCGCAGTTCGCGAGCCATTCAGGAATACTTGAACCGTTATCAAGCCAAGGTGGAAACATGGCGCGTGGGTCGTGCTTACGCCGCGCTGAAACTCAGGGAGTTGGATGGTTGCTATGGCGGAGAATTGGCCGGTCATTACTATTTCCGCGACTTCTACTATTCCGATTCCGCGCTGTTGGCGGCATCCATTGTGCTTCGCCTATTGGCCGAGCGCAAGAAAAACGGGCAGACTTTGAGCCAAATCATTGACGAGATTTCACCCTATTTCAACTCGGGCGAAATCAATTTCAAGATTGAGCAAAAACAAGCCGCAATGGACGCGGTCAAAGACCATTTCTCCAACCTCGAAAAGCCCGTAAGATTCCTCGATTTCGACGGCTATCGCCTCGACTATCCCGACTGGTGGCTCAACATACGCCCCTCAAACACTGAGCCTTACCTCCGTTTCCTTTGCGAAGCCAAGAGTGAAGCCAAACTGAATGAAATCATCGACACAGTAAAATCCATCATCGCAAAATCCGACCCGAAATGAAAAAACTGATCTTAATCCTTTCCACATTGCTCCTTCTTGCCCTTGCCGCTTGCGAAAATCCCGCAAAATCAAGGATTTATACAGAAGAAGGTTCAAAACAATTACTGCGTTACAGCAATTTTGAAGAGGCCGAGGAAACGCTTACAAAAGCCATCAAATACGACAAAAACAACTATGAGGCTTACTACTATCGCGGCTGCGCCAAGGTGAACGCGCAAAAATACAGGGAAGCCATCGCCGACTTCGAGAAAGCCGTGGAACTGAAGCCCGACTATGCCGACGCCTATTTCAACATGGGCAGGTCGTATTTTTTGCTCAACAAAGTGGACAAGGCCTGCGAATGTTACAAGTTGGCGGACAAATATGGCCGCCCGAACTTGGAAGATTTTCTCAAGAGATGTAACTGATTATCAGCGGATTTCTTGTTCACCGAAGGCTTCCTCAGCGAGGATGTCGCCGTCTTCGTTGTAGGTTTTCCAAATGCCCGTCTTCTCCCCTTTCGCGTATTGGCCTTCCTCTTTCAAGGCCGTGCTGGGATAATAGGTTTTGACTGGGCCATCAAGCAAGCCGTTGCGGTATTGACATTCCATCAGCAAAACGCCTAAGTCAGAATACTTTCTGCATTGGCCTTCGGGCTGACCCTCAACATATTGCGTTTCCTCTGCAAGCACGCCATTCTGCGGATTGTAGAGCCTCGACCAGCCATGCACCTTGCCCTCTTTGTTGTCTTCAGCCAAGCGCAATTGCCCCGAAACCTCGTCGAAATACTTCCACTCGCCTTCCTTTTTCTGGTTGAGGTAATAGCCCGTCGCTACCATCTTTCCGTTTGGGGCGAAAATCTTGTTCAAAGCCTTCTCGCCCGACTTGTCGAACTCGTTGGTAGCCTTCAAGTTACCCTGCTCGTCATAGTATTTGAAAACGCCCTTGCACTTGTCGTTCTTGAACTGGCCTTCATAGCGAAGTTGCCCGTTGGGATAAAAGTCGCGCCACGGCCCTTGGCGGCGGCCTTTGGCATCAGTGCGATTGAAGTCTTGCGCCACAGCGGTCATTGCAAACATCAGCGCGGCAAGGATTAAGGCAAATCTTTTCATGATTTCTCGGTTTTAACGGTGCAAATTTACGGAAATAACTTAATTTTGCGCCGATTATTGTATGGCGGAATATTCATCCATATTGCTTGAAAACGCGGTCGAGTCGTTGTCGAAATTGCCGGGCATAGGCAAGAAAACGGCATTGCGCTTGGCACTTCATCTGCTTAACAGTGAAGATTTGGAAACCGAGCAACTTGCTGATTCCCTGTTGAAAATGAAACGCAACATCATGCTTTGCGAGCGGTGTTTCAACATCAGCGACACCAAGGTTTGCTCCATTTGCAGCAATCCGCGCCGCGACGAAAACACGCTTTGCGTGGTGGCCGACATGCGCGATGTGTTGGCCATCGAAAGAACTGCGTCCTACAATGGTCTTTATCACGTTTTAGGCGGTGTCATCAGCCCGATTGAGGGGATTTCGCCCAACGATTTGAAGATTGCACAATTGGTGCAACGCACTCAGAAAGAAGACATTAAGGAAATCATTTTGGCTTTGCCTGCCACTATCGAGGGCGACACGACCAACTTCTACATTTTCAGGCAACTGAAGGACTTCGAGGGAAAGATTTCGGTGATTTCCAAAGGCATTGCTGTAGGTGATGCCTTGGAATACGTCGATGAGGTGACCTTGGGCAGGTCGATTCAGAATCGGGTTCCGTTTAATTCTCACTAAACAATTCCAACTGGTTCTCGGTAAGGAACAATTCTTGCGGCACTTCGTATTCGTAGGAAGAAATGAAGCGTTCTATATTCTTCTTAATCAATTTGATAGGTGTGATTTTCCGTGCTTTACAGTAGTTGCGCAACGAGCGATATTGCCCCGCCGACAACTTGAAAGTTATCGCATGGTACTTGTAGTTGCGACGCTTCCTTTTCGTGTTTTTCTGTGCCGCCTCAAACGCTTCAACCATGAGAATTACCGTCATCGGAGAATCCAATATCGACATTGCCGTAGTGCCACAATCCATACCGAGCCAGGTCGGATGCACGCCTGCCAAAATCGCCTTCCATCATGGCGGCGTGGGTCGCAACATCGCACACAATCTCAGCCTGTTAGGGCATCAGATTCAGTTGGTCAGTGTTTTTGGCGACGATGATTTTGCACAAGGCATGATGGCGGAATGTCAGCATTTGGGCATCGACCTTTCGCTTTCCACGCAATTCAAAGGCGAAAAAAGCCCTATCTTTCTCAGTTTCAACGACGAAACGGGCAACATGAAGTCTGCCGTTTCTGATGTAAGTCTGAACGACAGAATGGATTTGGACTGGCTGAAAGGCAAAATGGACGGAATCAACCGCTCCGATTGTGTCGTTGCCGACACGCTTTTGAGCACCGAAACCCTCACCTATCTCATTGACTATTGCGAAGTTCCGCTTTTCATCGACACCGTTTCGCCCAAAAAAGCCCTGCGCTTTGCCGAAGCCATGAAACTGTCCGAAAAACATTCCCTTTTCGCCCTGAAATGCAACTTCGCCGAGGCCATATCCATTACAGGTAACGACGATGTTTTTGAATCAGCAAAAAAACTGAATGTCAAAGGTATAAGTCAAGTTTACATCACCGTTGGCGCAAAAGGTGTCATCCATTGCACAAACGGAACGACCACCTCACACCCTGCCCTACCTGCCCAAATTGTGAATGTGACAGGCTCAGGCGACGCTTTTTTTGCCGGAGTGATTCACGCCCACGCCATCGGTTTGGATGAAAAAGCCGTCATGTTCGGCCTGAAAATGGCGCAGCACAAAATAAAAAGCGAAGCGCCAGTGAATCCGAAGCTTCGCCTTGATGTGTTCGACGAATGAATTGCTTAGAAACAGAATCCGATACGAGCCAAAATCATAACCGGGTGAACCGTTCCCAACTCCTTGAAATCAGTAGTGGTGACAGGATTTGAGGAACCAACAATCGTCTTTTTGGTTTCAGTCATCTTGACGCTGGCCTTGCCCAAGTCATAGAAACTGCAACCAATCACCAAGTTCTTGGCCACTTCGAAACCTGCCCCCAATTGATAGGCAAAACCGAAAGCCGAGTCATATTTGTTGGTGGTCACAGTCTTAGTTTCCCCACCCAGCAACTGCAACTTGCTTACCGTTTCCATTTGGGTGATGAAACGGAGATTGGCACCGGCACCAGCTTCGACATAAAATCCAAAATTGGGATTGAAACGGTAGATGTAGTTCAAGCCCAGATTGAGAGGCACATTAATGTACTTGGGCGTGGAAGAGTAAGAAAAACTGCCGCCCGCGTTTTGGTTGCCAAAACCGATTTCCATATTGCGATAGGCGGTTTTCAAATCCTCGCAAGGACCATTGTACATTCCATCCAAGGAGAGCATGACGCCAAGGCCCTTGACGCCAATGTTGTAGTACCATTTGAAACCAGCATTGAAACCGATACCAGCACCACCATCCTCCTCGTCATGTGCAACCAGCGCAAATTCATCGAAGCCGTCGAATTCGGCATAATCTTTCATTGGGAAAGAAGCACCAAGAAAAAAGGCACCACG
>CACXQO010000039.1:0-14220 GCA_902769815.1 uncultured Bacteroidia bacterium
CGACGAGAGCGAGAAGGCCGAACAGCAAGGCACCAAGGGCAAGCAACTCATCTATATCCCGCGCCACCACGCCAACCTTTTCCTCAACACGCAATGGAAAACTTGGAATGTGAGCTACACCTTTGAATTTACTGGCCGCCGCAGCACATCCTATTCCGAGCAGCAATTCTTCGCCTACGATTTGCCTTCATACGTCCTTCATCACATTGCTTTGGGCAAGCAAATCAAGAAGTTCCGCATTGAACTCCGCTGCCACAACCTCCTCGACACCGACTACCAGAACGTGATTTGGAGAGCCATGCCGGGGAGAAGTTTTGAGGTGATGGGGGAGTTTAGGTATTAGTACCCTTTTTTTTAGCGTTACTAAACGATTTTGTAGATTGGCTTACGCCGAATCGGAGATTTGTTTTTTACACGAATAACCATGAATGTACCACGAATTTCCATTAATTTCTCACGTTGGAGGAGGCACACCGCTTTATCGGCTGGGATTCACACACCGTTTTCATCGACAGGGCTCACACCGACAGGGGTTCACACCTCCAGCCTACATTGCTGCCACCTCTTTCGGGGTTCCCGCGTGCCGACACAAAGTCCCATAGGGACGACATACCAGTAAGCAGGCGACTTTAGTCCCTGCACACCCCCACCCTGCACACACGACACACCCACCCTGAGTATGACCACGCGGCTGCCGCAAATCGTGAGATTCGACGACGTGAAACGAGTCAATGCGACAGCCCTACAACCACCACCAAAAAAAGACGGTCCTCAAAAACGAAGACCGCCTTCCATATCATCTCCTACCCCGCACGTCCCCCCGCTCCGGGGCTTGCTTGACATTTTAATTATCCCCATATTCCATAACCATACGGACACTCATTCCGGGTGTAGGGTAGGAATAATAAGATGCGACCGCTCCTCGTCCGAAGAGCAGCAAATCTTGGATCAATGCACCATTAAAATCGGTAGTCGACGATGCCCAATAGTTACCCGATAAGCCAATATAAGAGACCTGCACAACGTCCTCCTCATCCAATTTGCGAAAACCAGCAGCGGGCAGGAATACGCAGCCTTGGTCTTGCAAAGCTTCCCATTGTACAGACGTGAGAGAGTTGTGGTCAAATTCCGAATCATCTTCATTAATATTCCCAAGAGTGATTCCGGGAGGCAATGCTGAATAACCGTCGGGGAAAACAATCAGGCCATTGATGCTGTTGGTGCCGCCATAATTCAGGTTGCACTTGGCAAATATATAGTCGCCGCTTCTTTTCGTAAACAGGTAGCTCCACTCCTCTCCGGTCAGTGTGCGCCAATTGCTTTGGCCCTCAACTGTAGGCTCGGCGTTGTACTGATAGTCCTCGTTTTGATTACTTATGTTCAACGGGTCATTGCCCTCGGTCCACGTGCCCCATCCGAAGAGGTCGACCCATCCAGAAGTGTTCCACTCACCTGCTGTTGTTTGGCAAATATCCCACTGGTGCTCGGAGAAACGCCAAGTGTGATTGATGGCGTGGTATTGCAAGTTGCCTCGCGAAAACACGACCTTCTTGTCGGAAGAAACCGAGAACGTCCTATTGTGGAAATCTTGGGGAACGGCCTCCACATTCAAGGCAGCACCATTGTCTTTGCAGTAATATTTGCCTTTTTGTATGCCGCGCAAGAATGTTATGCTGCCGGTGTTGAAGTAGCTGTCAAATTCCAATGTGGTCTCGTCATTAGTGGAAGGAAGCAACGCGACATAAACGCCATTTGACCCTGACCCTATGCTGATGCTACCCTTCTCGCTTCCCGTAATCGTGCCGTTGCTGAAGTCAACGGTGGCCTTCGAATACACCTCCTCGCCATGCAGGCTGACGGGTTCTGCCCCAAACCCGCTCGTGTTGAAATAGGCAAAGGACGATATCGGGTGGAATGTGGCATCAAAAACCAACATACCACTAAATGCGAGCCCATAGGAAATGGCGATATGGTTTTTGGTCAGGCTTGCAAGCGTTCCGTCTTGGTTGGAAAAATCAAGCGTCGTCAAGGCATCGCCCGTTTTCGGTTCTTTTCCAAGATAGAAGAAATAAAGGTACTCGCCATCATTTGGCATAGCGGTCAGTAATCCGGTGAACTCCATCTTATCATTGCCAGTGCCTGTTCCATAAAGCAGGCCGAAGCAGCCGCTGTGTTCGCTGCCGCCCACATACACAATCTCAGTGGCACCCTCGGTCCACACAAAACTGTTGGTGCCAGGATTGAAATCGGTTCTGTCCTCATTATGCCCATAAGTGGCCCTCAGGGTGACAAACACGCCTTCGTCGGCTGCGGGCTTCTCGGTTTTCTTGCATTGGGTGAAGGTCAGCACCAAAGCCAACGCAACAATAGTGGTCAGAGCAAACTTTTTCATTTCGCTTCCTCCTTTCTTTTCAAGAGTGCATAGCCAGCACCAGCGGCCACGAGGAAGGCGATGCCGCTGCCAAGGGGAGCGCTTGTCGGGTCTTCCTGTTGGGTGCCAACAAGGCTGCCATTCAGAGTGGAAGAGTTGCCGTCTCTTTGCAACGAACTACGATGAGCCTTGTTAGTTTCGGTTTTGTAGGGGTTTTGCAGCAGCCCGTGGTTGATTTGGGCGTCCAATGTGGCTGGCGCCATCAGGGCTGCCAGCCCGAGCGAAAGCGCAATGGCTTTCAAGGAATTACTTTTCTTCATTTTTGTGATATTTTAATTTAAAGTTTAATTGTTGATTGTTGAATTGTTGAAATGATAATTCGACCTAGTCAATTGTTTATGGATTGCTTCGCTTCGCTCGCAATGACGGGGAAACAAAAAATCCAAGACAAAGCCCATTGGCCCTGCCTTGGATAGCGGATATACGAAGTTTGAAGAGGAGATTTACCCCCCCCTTTTTTTTAAATTATTGATAATCAATTGATTATTAGCAAAATCCATTATATCTGTCACGAATGTTCTCATCAAGATTTCGGTTTTTCGGGGCGCAAAATTAGTGAAAAATGCTGATATAAAAAGGAAAAACAAGAAAAAATCCCCCAAGAAACCAATCTCAGGGGATTTTTTCAATCAATGGTTGAAGCCCTTACAGCAAGTGGCAAGTGACGGTCAGGCCTGCCATCACGATGCTCACCATGCTCATCAGCTTGATGAGGATGTTGAGCGAGGGGCCGCTGGTGTCCTTGAACGGGTCGCCTACGGTGTCGCCAACGACGGTAGCTTTGTGGTTTTCAGATCCTTTACCGCCGAAGTTGCCTTCCTCGACATACTTCTTGGCATTGTCCCAAGCACCGCCCGAGTTGGCCATGAAGACAGCCAAGACAAAACCCGTGGCCAAGCCGCCGATGAGCAGACCCAGCACGCCGGGAACGCCCAAAATGACACCCGTCAAAATCGGGACGAGGATGGCGAGGATAGAAGGCACCAGCATTTCCTGCTGTGCGCCCTTCGTAGAGATAGCCACGCAACGCTCGTAGTCGGGTTCGGCCTTGCCCTCAAGGATGCCCTTGATGGTGCTGAACTGGCGGCGGACTTCCTCCACCATCTTTTGTGCGGCGCGACCCACAGCGTTCATCGTCATGCCGCAGAACACGAAGGCCATCATGGCACCGATGAACACACCAACGAGAACGACAGGATTCATCAGATTGACATTGTAGGCTTCCATGAAGTCAACCAAAGTGGCTTTGGCGGCTTCAACACCGTTAGGCAGGTCTTGTCCGATACGCACCAAGGCAATCTTGATTTCCTCAACGTAGGAGGCCAAAAGCGCGAGGGCGGTCAAAGCAGCAGAACCGATGGCGAAGCCCTTACCCGTGGCAGCGGTGGTGTTGCCAAGAGCATCGAGAGCGTCGGTGCGCTTGCGCACTTCGGGTTCGAGGCCGCTCATTTCGGCGTTACCACCAGCATTGTCGGCGATGGGGCCGTAAGCGTCAGTAGCCAAGGTGATGCCCAAAGTGGAGAGCATACCCACGGCGGCAATACCGATACCGTAAAGACCTCTCGACAGGTTGGCAGCCGTAAACTCAATGTTGAATCCGTTGGCGCAAAGGTAAGCCAAAACGATGGCCACGCCCACAGTAACGACCGGAATGGCCGTAGAAAGCATACCCAGACCCAAGCCGGAGATAATCACCGTGGCAGGGCCGGTCTTTGAGCTTTCGGCCACTTTTTGGGTGGGTTTGTAACTTTGCGAAGTGTAGTATTCAGTAGCCTTTCCGATGATGACACCAGCCAGCAGACCAACGACCACGGAAAGCGAGGTTTGCCACCACATGTTGGCCAATTCGCCCGTTTCCTTACCGAAGAGGAAATACATGATGCCGAAAGTGGCCACGGCGATAAGCACGGCGGCAGCGTTGGTGCCACGGCTCAATGCACCGAGAAGTTCCTTCATGCCAGCATTTTCCTTGGTCTTCACGAGGAAGATACCGATGATGGAGAGCAACACGCCCACGGCGGCAATCAGCATAGGAGCCAGCACGGCCTTGAATTGCATACCTTCGACGGCGGCAGTGGCGAATGCCGAAGCACCCAAAGCCATAGTGGCGAGGATGGAGCCAGCGTAGGACTCGTAAAGGTCAGCACCCATGCCAGCCACGTCACCAACGTTGTCACCAACGTTGTCGGCGATAGTGGCGGGGTTGCGCGGATCGTCCTCGGGGATGTTGTACTCAGTCTTACCGACGAGGTCGGCACCAACGTCGGCGGCTTTGGTGTAGATACCGCCACCCACACGGGCAAACAAAGCCTGTGTGGAGGCACCCATACCGAAGGTCAGCATGGTGGTGGTGATGGTGATGAGGTCGTTTTCGGCTCCGACAGCCTCAAGAAGGCCTTTGCCATTCAGCACGAGGAACCACACTGAAACGTCGAGCAGGGCAAGGCCCACCACGACGAGACCCATGACGGCACCCGAGCGGAAAGCCACTTGCAGGCCGCTGTTCAGCGACTTGCGGGCGGCGTTAGCAGTACGTGCAGAGGCGTAGGTGGCTGTCTTCATGCCGAAGAAGCCCGCCAAGCCCGAGAAGAAACCGCCCGTGAGGAATGCGAACCAGACAATGCCGTTCTGCAATTTGAAGTAGGCCATAATGCCGAAGATGGCGGCCAAGACCGCGAACACGATGATCACTACCTTGTACTGTTGTTTCAGGTAGGCCATCGCGCCTTTGCGGACGTGTGCAGCGATTTTCTTCATCAGGTCTGTTCCTTCGTCTTCTTTCATCATCTGCTTGTAGAAGATGAAAGCGAATGTCAGCGCCAGGATTGAGGCGGCTAACACGATGTAAACAATACTGTTACTCATAAGGTTATAATTTAGTTAGACTTAATTTGCCCTTAAGGTTATTGTCTTAGACGGGACAAAAATAAGGACAAAATGAATTGATACACCAAATTTTTTGTCAGTTTTTTTCATGGATGCAACTTTTTTTGTCCATTTCCGAAAAAGTCCCTACTTTTGACGATTGAAGGAAGAAGGTTTTGTTCCGAAATAGAGGCTTGACAATCAGTTTTTTAGCAAAACAACACCTTCGCGACCTTCCCAAAACGAGTGAAAATGAACAAAGTCAGTTTGGAAATCATCGGCTTGACCTACAGCGAATCCTCGACGGGTGCCTACGTCCTGATTTTGGGCGACAGGAACTCGCGCCGCCGAATGCCCATCGTCATCGGGAGTGCCGAGGCCGAGTCCATCGCAATAGGAATCGAAAAACCTCGCAAAGGGCGACCCCATACCCACGACCTTTTTATCCGTTTCGCCAAGGAGTTTGGCATTGAGATTAAGGAAGTGGTTATCAATCGTTTCCGCGATGGGGTGTATTATGCCATGTTGGTTTGTCAGCATGGCAACGACCTTACTATGGTCGATGCGCGGCCATCCGATGCCATTGCCATTGCCGTGCGCTGCGGTTGCGGGATTTGCGCCTACGAGAGCGTGATGGAAGAAGCCAGCATCATTATGGACGACATAGAGGAACCATCAACGAACCAAAACGCTACGGATGACAATATTAATAAGGTGGAGGAAAACGAGAGCCTCGACATGCTCACCTTGCACGAGCTGGAAGACCTTCTGCAAGTGGCCATTGATAATGAGGATTATGCGAAGGCCGCGCTGATTCGGGATGAAATCAATGGGAGGAAATAAATTTTTTATATCATTGTAATCCATTATGCTGCAAGAAGATAGACACAACGAATTCAAGCAAGCCTTTTCCGAGGATGTGATTCAGACTTTGGTCGCTTTTGCCAATGCCAAAGGCGGAACAGTGCATATCGGAAGACGCGACGACGGGACTCCTTGCGGCGTGACCCTTGGAAAAGAAACCATCCAGAAATGGATTAACGAAATCAAGCAGAAAACAGAACCGTCCATCATCCCTGATGTTGACATTGAAGTGATTGAAGACAAGCAAGTTGTAACGCTTCATGTGCAAGAATACCCGGTTAAGCCCGTTTCGACGAGAGGAAGATACTACCGCCGTCAGGCCAACAGCAACCACTTGCTTTCGGCTGTTGAGATTGCCGACATGAGCCTTCAAACCAAGAACTCGAGTTGGGACTACTACACCGACAGGGAACACACCCTCGACGACATCAACCTTGACACCGTCCAATTTGCCATCAACCAAATGAACCGGCATGGGATGGACATCACGGAAAAGCCTATTGACTTCCTGAAGAAAAAGGAACTCTGCACCGAAAACGGCCAACTGACTTACGGTTCCTACCTCATGTTCAAAAAGCGCGAGGACATTATGACCACGATAGAATTGGGACATTTTCAGGACAAAGAAGGCATTGTGATCAAGGACTCGCTTCGCTCCAAGTCGAACCTTGTCAGTCAAGTCGGCGAGGTCATGTCGTTCATAAAAAAGCATATCAACATGGCCGTAGAGTTTTCGCCTGAGCAAACAGAAAACATCCAAAAATGGGACTACCCTTTGGAGGCCATTCGTGAAATCGTGCTCAATATGATCATTCACCGCGACTACCGCTCGGCTGCCGATTCGGTGGTGAAAGTCCTTCCCGACCGCATCGAGTTCTACAATCCCGGAACCCTGCCCGACGACATCAGCATTGAGGATTTGAAAACGAACAACTATAGCTCTCGTCCTCGAAACAAGCAGGTCGCCGATGTTTTCAAGGACATGGGCGAGATTGAGAAATATGGCAGCGGCATCAGGCGTGTGGTCAGGATGTTCACCGAAGCGGGACATCCCTCACCCGAATGGAAGCAGATTTCGGGCGGCATCATGGTGACTGCTTGGAACGCCAACATTTTTGGCAATAATGAAACAGCTTTTGGCAATAATGAAGAGAAATTTGGCAATAATGAGACAGATTTTGGCAACAATGGGCGTGTTGTTCGATTAAACGAAGCACAAAAAGACACATACGAATACATTTTAGAGCATGAAGGTTGTAAAACATCGGATATTGCCAACCATTTTGAAAAACCGTATCGTACTGTGTACAAACATATTCAGTATTTGTTGGAATTGGGGTTAATTGAACGTGTTGGTAGTAGAAAAAGTGGAGGATACAGAATTAAACAATAAGTTTTTGGTAAAATAAATGGTAAAATAAATGGTAAAATAAATGGTAAAATAAATGGTAAAATAAACGGCACAAAAACGGCACAAAAACGGCACAAAAATGGCACAAATAAACGGTATAACAAGTGTCAAATACAAATTCTTAAATCTTTGAAATCTTAAATCTTTAAATTCAGAAATATGAAAGCAATCAAATTTAGGCTTATCGTGATGAACTTCCTCATCTTTGCGGTGTGGGGGGCTTATCTTTGTTCATTGGGCATCTATCTCAGCAAGGTTGGCATGGGTGCCAACATCGGGAGATTTTTCGCCATTCAGGGCATCGTTTCCTTGTTCATGCCCGCCTTGATGGGCATTGTCGCCGACCGTTGGATTCCCGCGCAAAAGTTGCTCGGTATCTGCCATTTTATCGCTGCCGTCTTCATGGCCTTGGCGGGCTACATGGGCATGAAATACGGTGCCAACATCCAATTTGGGCAACTGTTCCCGTTCTACGCACTCAGCGTAGCGTTCTTCATGCCGACTATCGCCTTGGGCAACTCCGTGTCATACAACGCCTTGAACCAAGCCGGCCTCGACACAGTGAAGGCCTTCCCTCCTATCCGCGTGTTCGGCACCATCGGCTTCATCCTTTCCATGTGGATTGTCAACTTCACAGGCTTCAAGGATGGCTACCAGCAGTTGTTCGTCTCCGCCGCATGGGGACTTGTTCTCGCCGTGTATTCCTTCACCTTGCCCAACTGCCCCGTCAACAAGAACGTGGAAAACAAATCTTTCGTCGACACTTTCGGTTTGCGTGCTTTCTCTCTGTTCAAGGATCCGAAGATGTGCGTGTTTTTCATCTTCTCTTTCCTGTTGGGCATGTGCCTGCAAGTAACCAACGGCTTCGCCACACCATTCCTTGACGCTTTCGGTGCCGACCCGCAATATGCCAACGCCTTCGCGGTGAAACACAACGTGTTTTTGTCATCCATCTCGCAGGTGTCTGAAACGCTTTGCATCCTGCTCATTCCCTTCTTCCTGAAGAAGTTCGGCATCAAGAAGGTGATGCTCATCGCCTTTGTTGCATGGG
Source organism: uncultured Bacteroidia bacterium (assembly GCA_902769815.1). Lineage (GTDB taxonomy): Bacteria > Bacteroidota > Bacteroidia > Bacteroidales > F082 > Limimorpha. The sequence continues at coordinate 8,623 of CACXQO010000039.1, forward strand.
CATTGCGTTTCTTCTTCCTCGGCGCAGGCAGTCCGACGGGCTTCGGCCTCGTGCTGTTGGTACTATCCATGATTGTCTATGGCGTGGCTTTCGACTTTTTCAACATCAGCGGTTCGCTTTTCGTTGACCAAAACACTGATCCCAGCATTCGTAGCAGTGCCCAAGGCGTGTTCATGATGATGACCAACGGCTTTGGTGCCACCATCGGCTCATACTGCGCCCAAGCTGTGGTGAACCGCCTCGTTTTCAACCCCTCAGTCGACCCGAATTTCGACGTGATGAGCGGCTGGTCGTCGGCATGGTATGTGTTTGCGGCCTTTGCCTTGGTGGTTGGGATTTTGTTTGCGATTTTGTTTAAGTATAAACATCAACCTGAAAGCAAATAACTTACTGTACAACAAATAATAAGCCCTGCCGATAGCATTGACTTTCAGCAGGGTTTTGTTTTATTGTCTACTTTGATTTGTTCGAAAGCTTTGCTTGCCAATTCATTGATATTGTAGATGCACTCAAGAATGTGTACAAACCATCCCTTTTTCCAAAACCTACAAATCCATCTCAAAATGCGGAATCGGCTGTAACTTGAACAAGTTCGTCACATGCTTGTGGTCGATGCGGGCTTTGGTGTCGGGATCGTCGCAAATGCCTGTGCGAATGTATTTGTCCAAAACGGCGTAGGTGAAACCGAGGTTGTCCTCGTCGCTCTTGTTGGTGAGGCCGTCAGATGGAGTCTTTTCAACCAATTCAATGGGTAGCCCCAACTCCTTCCCTATCGCCTTGACTTCCTGCACGGTAAGTCCGCCCAAAGGCGAGAAATCGCCTGCGGCATCGCCGTAGCGGGTCGAGTAGCCCACCCAATCCTCAGAGAGGTTGCAAGTGTTGGCCACACGGCCGTTCATCGATTGTGAAATAGCGTATAATGTGCTCATTCTCAGTCGCGGCGGCAGGTTGATGGTGGTTTGGCGGCTGACTTCGGCATCCAAAGTGCCCAATTGCTCCTTTACAGCAGAAATCAAGGCATTATAGGTGTCGCCGATGTTGACGCAACAATGGCGAATACCAAGGTGGTTGATGAGTTTATTGCTGTCGTCGATGTCGGGTTGCACGCCGTTGGGCATGGTCACGCCGATGACGCGATCCTTGCCAAGGGCTTCGGCACATAGTCCGGCTACGACGCTGCTGTCCTTGCCGCCCGAAATGCCGATGACGGCATTGCAGCCTTTGCCATTCTCTTCAAACCAATCGCGAATCCATTGGACGACTTGGTCTTTTACTTGTTTTGCATTAAATTCCATTATATTCAAATATTAAAATTCAAGATTTAAAAATTTACATAAAACTGCTACCGCCGATGAACTGGCGCAGCATGGAGGTGGCCGGAATCTCCTTGTCGGAAACGGGCGTGAAATAATGCAGGAAACGCAATAGACGGTGCGCCTCGGTGTATTCGGGGCTGTTGTTCGGCACCGTGGCCAAAATGCTCTCAGCATGGTTGCGCATCACCGCAAACTCAAGCAGATAAGCCGAATTGAACATCACATCGGCGTTTTCCTGATACGGGTAAATCCACTTCTCCTCAGCGGCACGCACACTGGCCCATTGGCTGATGGTCTGCCGCGCCGTGAAAGCACCTTTATTATAGTCGCGCACGATGCGGCGCAGCAGGCGGTTGTCGTCGGTCGGGATGATGTTGTGGTCGTCCAAAGCTGTGCTGGTCAAGGTGGAGATGAAGATGCGGAACTTGCTCGATTCAGGAATTTGTTTCGTCAACATGGGGTTCAGGGCATGAATACCTTCGAGCAACAAAACCGAGCCTTCCTTCAACTGCAAACGCTTTCCATTGTACTCGCGCATACCCGTAACGAAATTATACTCAGGCACTTCGATTTCATCGCCTTGCAATAAGGCAATCAAATCGCGTTCAAGGGCGGCATGGTCAACGGTATCGAAATTGTCAAAGTCGTAGGTGCCGTCAGGCAGTTTCGGAGTGTCGACACGATTGACGAAATAGTCGTCCGTCGAGAATGAGATAGGCTTCAGTCCACAAGCTTTCAGTTGGATGCTCACGCGGCTGCAAAAAGTGGTCTTGCCGCTGCTGCTTGGGCCGGTAATCAGCACCAAACGCACGGGATTTTCGCTGTGATAGCGGCGGTCAATCTCCTCGGCAATCTTCACGATTTTCTTCTCCTGCAAAGCCTCCGCCACCTGCACCAACTCCCTCGCCATCCCATTTTGGCAGGCATGGTTCACGTCGCCGACCGTGCTCAATCCCATGATTTCATTCCACCTCAAACTCTCCGAAAACACCTCGAAAGTCTTGGGCTGATCTTCGGTTTCGGCCAAGCGGTCAGGGTGGTCGCGGTCGGGAACGCGCATCAATATACCGTCGCGATAGGCATCGATGTCCCAAATGCCCAAATAGCCCGTGGAGGGTACCAAACGACCATAGAAGTAATCCGCAACATCGCCCAAAGTGTAGTAATCAGTGTAGGCTTTCCCGCTGGTTTCCAACAGCTTGACCTTATCTTCCTGACCCATTTCGCTGAACATACGAATGGCGTCCTCAATGCGAGCCTCGTGGCGATGAAACTGGATGTCGTCGGCAACAATGGCCCGCATCCTCACCCTCAAGGCGGCAATGTCGTTGGCGTTGAGTAACTGCCCGTCACTCTTGCGAATACGGCAGAAAATCCCTTTGGAAATCGGGTGGTCCATGTTCAACTTGCAGCCCGGAAACAGGTCGAGTGCGGCCTTGTAGAGCAAGAAGCCCAACGAGCGAAGATACACCAAACGCGCCGTGTGATGCGTGAGGTCGATAAACTCCACATCGCGACTGTTGTAAACACGGAATTTCAGCCCCTGCGATTCCTTGAACTCCTTGGTTGTCTTGGTATTGATGCAATAAACTTGAATCATAATCCTGTTTCTTGGTTTTGCACGCGATTCAGGGCATCGATGGCCAATTTATAATCTGGCTGGGTCTTCAGCACCTCCTTGTAAATCTCGGTGGCTTGCGAATAGTCGCCCATCTGCTCCAACACGCGACCCATATTGTATTTGGCATCTAAATAGTTGGGATTCAACGCTAAAGCCTGATTGAAATAGTCTAAAGCGGCCTGGTTGTCCTCGAGGTAAACATAGTTGACATAACCCTTGTTGAACAAAACGATGTAATTGTCGGGACGCAACATCAGCAAAGTGTCGTAATGCAGCAAAGCCTCCTCGGGTTTGCCATGGCTTTGCAGATAAAGCGCCAACTCGTAACGCGGCGTGGCAATGTCGGGAAACTGCTGCTGGGCCTTGCGCAGATAATCCATCGCGTAAGGCGGCTGTTGCACGGCATAGATTCGGCTGATTTGCTCCACCGGGTCATAGAAACTGCCATCTTGTTCCGAGGCCAACTGAAAGTTTTTCAGTGCGTTGGCCGTGTCTTGCTTGGCAGCCATATAGCACATGCCTTTCACAAAATACGCCTTCGGATTGTAGGATGAAAGTTGCAGCGACTTGTCAACATAACCGATGGCGAGGTTGAAATTCTGCTGCAAGAGGTTCAGTTCGGCCAACTTGACCAATGGACGCGGGTCGAGTGAATTGATTTCCACGGCGCGGTTGAGCGTGGAGGCGATGTTTTCTTGGTCGCCCAAAGCGTAATAGACATCGGCCAATAACAGGTAGGTTTCCACATTGTTAGGCTCCAATTGCAGCGACTTGTTGATGTCAACCATAGCCTGCCCGATTTGCTCTGTGGCGAAATAAGCCTTGGCGCGATTCATGTACAGCCTCGCATTAGTGCTGTCAAAAGCGATGGAATCGGAAATCAATTCGATGGCTTTCGCGACCGTCACTGGAGCTTCAGGCTCTTTTGGAGTCGTTTCTTGGTTGGTTTTCGGCGTGTTGTTGCAGGCGAAAAGGGCGAGCAACAGGCCGAAGAATAGTAGGTTTTTCTTCATGATTATTTGTTTTGGGCTTATGACCAATGACTATGGCCTATGGCAGCATCCCATAGAAGTTGAAGTTCAACTTTCATAATGCTGCCAAAGGCCATGTGCAATCAGCCATAGGCCATTGTTACTCCTCACTCTTTTCCAACGCCTCGAAAATCTTGGCTGTCAGTTCATCGGCAAGTTCGGGATTGTCCTCGATGAGTTTCTTCACCGAGTCGCGGCCTTGAGCCAGTTTCGATTCACCATAACTGAACCACGAGCCGCTTTTCTTGATGATGCCCATCTCCACACCGAGGTCGACGATTTCGCCACTGCGTGAAATGCCCTCACCGTACAAAATATCAAACTCAGCCTTGCGGAACGGCGGAGCCACCTTGTTCTTCACGACCTTCACCTTCACGCGGCTGCCCAACACATTCTCGCCATCCTTGATTTGGCTGACCTTGCGGATGTCGATACGCACGGAGCTGTAGAACTTCAAGGCATTGCCGCCCGTGGTGGTTTCTGGGTTGCCGAACATCACGCCAATCTTCTCGCGCAATTGGTTGATAAAGATGCAGATGCAGCCCGTCTTATTAATGGTTGCAGTCAGTTTACGCATGGCTTGGCTCATCAAGCGGGCTTGGAGACCCATTTTGCTATCGCCCATCTCGCCCTCGATTTCGCTCTTGGGCGTAAGAGCAGCCACGGAGTCGACGACAATGACATCAATCGCGCCAGAGCGGATGAGGTTTTCGGCGATTTCCAAGGCCTGCTCGCCGTAGTCGGGCTGCGAAATGAGCAAATTCTCGATGTCGACGCCCAACTTGGCGGCATAGAAGCGGTCGAAAGCGTGTTCCGCATCGATGAAGGCGGCAATGCCACCCTTCTTCTGTGCCTCGGCCACAACGTGCAGGGCCAAAGTGGTCTTACCCGAACTTTCGGGACCGTAAATTTCGATGATTCTCCCTTTCGGCAGACCGCCCACGCCAAGGGCGTAGTCAAGTCCGATGGAGCCGGTGGAGATGCTTTCCATCTTCTCCGCCTCCGCGCCAAGGCGCATGATGCTTCCCTTGCCGAAACTCTTCTCGATGTTTCCCAATGTGGCTTCCAAAGCCTTCAGTTTCTCCTGCCTCAGTTTGGCGGCTTCCTCTTGTGTTTTTTCTGTTGTCATTTCTGTTAGGGTTTTTAATTAATAATATGGTACAAAAATAGTAAACTTTGACTTTCCTTGATGACTTTGCTTCGATTTTATTTTTCGACATGCCCAAGCACCAATCACGCTGCAAAGTAACGAAGTTTGTCAAGACAAAGCCGTTGATTAAACGTTTGTTGTCGACTGTAGTCGTTTGTTGTCGTTTGCTGTCGTTTGCTGTCGGGTATAAGATTGGTTTACAGCGTTTTCTTTTGCGGAGGTTGAAACCGTCCGATGTGTTAGGTTCGCCCTTTCAGGGCTTATTGGACAGTCTCTCGCTTTGTTTTGGCGGAGGTTGAAACCTCCGATGAATTAGGGTCGTCCTTTGACTTCGTCGAATCTGCGATTTCAGGACTTTATCTTCCATAATAGAAAACGACGATTTTTCATAAGGATACATCCACATTCAAAGAGTTTTCCTACTTTTGTGCTTTGAAGTCGAAGATTCGACGGAGTCCTGAAAGGACGACCATATCACAA
>CACXQO010000039.1:14232-17669 GCA_902769815.1 uncultured Bacteroidia bacterium
AAAAATCGACATACACATCGTATTCCACATCAAGTACCTTAGCATGGAAATACGCGACGAAGACCTTGGACAGATGTTCGCCTACATCGGCGGCCTCATAAATTACTTGGGCTGATAACTTCACAACTTTTCCATTCCACTTTCCCCAAAGCTTCCATCATCCCTTTGTAATCCAAAGTCTCCATAACCACTTTGCCTTGAGCGAAACTACAGGAATTCACCTTCTTATCCCAGGAAACGGAGCAAAAATCCTCGGGGCGTTTGCAGCCTAACAAACAAGATGGGCTTTGAAAAGGCGTTCCGCCAGCGACTTGTGACAACTGCTTCGGCGAAGGCGTGTTGGAGAACCGCTGCGGCACAAGGATTATTTGCTCATTGCCCAAGACTTTAATGAGTTTTTGATACACCTTTGACGCCTCGTTCACCTTATCGGCTCCCACCAAAAGATTGACACCAGGTTTTATCCCAACGATGCCGATTTTTTCAACCAAACGAGTCACCCTTTCCACTTCTTCCGCATCGTCGGGATGGTGGATGGTGATGTGGATTTTGTCAGATTTATGTTTGACAAGCCTTTCCCACACTTTATCGTTTTCCAAGGGCAATCCGTTAGAAGTAACCGACAAGTAACACAAAGGATAAAGGGCGTCAATGACATCGAAAACGCCATCGTATTCAAATGGCTCACCGCCACCCAACGAAACCGCTTTCACGCCGTGAGCGACGCAATCAGAGGCAAAGGCAATCACTTCGGTGGGTTGCCACATTGTGTTTCCAGCTTTCGTGCTATGGTTGTAGCAAAACGAGCATTGCTTGCTGCAATAGTTGGAAAGGTCAATGGAGAGGAGTTCGATCATCACTTATTTTACTCTATGTTTTTATGTTTATGCCAATCAAATTCCTCTGCTTCACCGCTTGAGATGAGCACATCCATCATTTCCTTTGGAATAATGGAATTGGTCTTTTCGTTATAATAAATCAAACTGTTGGCAGAAGATGCAAGCTGCCACCATATCTTTCCCGCAAAAACATACTTAATACTCCAAATACCATTAACTGGCATTTGCTCGGCTAGCTGAATACGATTGGTTTCTTCAAATCGAAGAGAAAGTCTAAAAATCTTTCCCTTTATATTGCTTGGCAACTGCTCAATTTTCATAGGATGTGGAGGATTGTTTACTTTTATTGCTGGTTCAAAATAAGGCCAATAGTCCTGCCGATATATAAAAAATGGGAATTTTTGACACTCTTCATGGAAACTCTCAAGTTGTTTTTCATCCTCCTCATCGTAAGGTCTGTCATAATATGGAGCTTTGTATTTCGCCAACAAGACTTTGTTTTGTAATAGAAGATCAACACCTTCTTTATTGAAAAAGAAATCAACATAAAACAACCCCTGCTCTTTAGACAGACACACAGGTCGTTGAAATCGACTATCATCTTTCTTCAAAGCCTGTTCGAGAATATCCAACTTGGTCATGTCAATTTTCAGAATGGTTTCCATCCATTCTGGATTTGTACAATAACGATCATCGGTTTCCCATGCACCATAATCATCAGATAGTTCTAATAACAAAGGAATTTGATCAGGTTTTAGCATCAATTCCTTATAGAATGCACCGTTATCAATGGAAAAGTCATCCCAAAACACTTCATTCAAACAGTTATCCCTATACCCACCAACAGGCACTGGACCATTATCATCAATATCAAAAACTCCGACATTACCCTCTTCATCAACGCAATACCATGCTGTAGACATTGAATGTGTTGCTGGATATTCTTTGTTGGTTTTCATCGTTTTCATTGTTTTTCTCTCTGCAAAAATATAAACTATCTGTTTCAAATCGCGGTACAAGCTCAGACTTTTTTCATTTTTTTGATAGTATATCGAGGATATGACTCGGTTCTTCAAACAACCAAATGAAACCTATTCTGTGTTTTGCATTATTTTGTATGGTGTTTTCGGCTAACAGTTGAGTAACAACCTTCTTTTTATGCGGAGGTTAAAACCTACCGTTATTATATGGTTGCCTTTGACTCCGTAAAATCTTCGATTTCAGGGCTTATTGGTATAGTCTCGCGCTTCATTGCGACGGAGGTTGAAACCTCCGATGAATCAGGGTCGTCCTTTCAGGACTTTATCTTCCATAATAGAAAAACGACAATTTTTCATAAGGATACATCCACATTCAAAGAGTTTTCCTACTTTTGTGCTTTGAAGTCGAAGATTCGACGGAGTCCTGAAAGGACGACCATATCACAAAAAAATCGACATACACATCGTATTCCACATCAAGTACCTTAGCATGGAAATACGCGACGAAGACCTTGGACAGATGTTCGCCTACATCGGCGGCCTCATCCGCAACATGGGCGGCATTCCTATGGAAATCGGTGGCATTGGCAACCATATCCACATCCTCACCTCACTGCCCAAGACTATCGCCTTGTCCGATTTCGTGAAAAACATCAAGGCCTACAGCAGCAAGTGGATCAAGACCTTGGACGAACAGTATTACGAAGTCTTCTGCTGGCAGGCGGGCTATGGAGCTTTCTCGGTGGATTACAGAAATCTTGACCAAACCGCACATTACATCCGCACCCAAGCGGAGCACCAACACCACACGGAATGGAGCGAAGAATACCGACAACTATTGGATGAGGCTGGCATTGAGTATGACGAGCGGTATGCTTTTGAGACGGATTGACTTTTGCAAAGCCCTGAAATCGAAGATTCGACGGAGTCAAAGGGCGACCCTACCCCATCGGGGATTTCAGTCCCTGAGACATCAGTATGTCCAAAATCATCCTTCTACGCGGAGGTTAAAAACCATCCGTTGTAATAGAATCGCCCTTCCAGGGCTATGACCCACTTGCAAAGCCCTGAAAGGGCGGCCCTACCCCATCGGGGATTTCAATCCACGACACATCGGTATGACCATAACCCTCTTTCTACGCGGAGGTTAAAACCTTCCGTTGTAATAGCACCGCCCTTCCAGGGTAGTGTTTCAACCAGTGTGTCCGAAGTCTGTAGACTTCAGGAATGCGGTGCAAAGTTAGACAAATATTTTCATTTCAATCATTGGTTTTAGAAAAGAATCATTGGTTTTAGAAAAGATCTGTAATTTTGTACTGCGGCTGGACGAGGAAACGGGCTCTGCTGGGGAGCAACCCGTCAGCGACAAGGCCGCGCCTACACTGAAAGCAGTGAACGTGGAGGGCCGTCTGTGATGGGCGGCCTCCACTGTATTCAGGAAGGCTGTTTCCGCTAAGAAAACCCGTTGCGACGTCAAGGGAACAGCGTCTTGTCGGTAGTGATTTTGGGCAGTATCCTATCAAAGGCCTTGTGCTCCATCGCGACACTGCCCAGCAGCGTAAGGACAGACTCCTCGTTGGGCATGGCCGTCCTCATGCGTGTGACACGGCGGAAGTCG
>CACXQO010000040.1 GCA_902769815.1 uncultured Bacteroidia bacterium
TTTCGGCTTCTTGGCTATGGCCTTGCATTGGGAGGGGTTTGTGCATAATTGGGTGGCTCCGTTTGGGGCCATCTTTATGCGCCTTCTCAAACTGATTGCAGTGCCATTAGTGCTGGTGTCACTTGTCTTGGGCGTGGTCAATCTGAAAGACATTCGGAATTTGTCGCGCATTGGACTGAAAACCATACTGATATATGTTTGCACCACGATTATCGCGGTCAGCATAGGTTTGACGATGGTCAGCCTCATCAAGCCGGGGCGGGTCTTCCCAAAAGACAAGCAAACGGAGTTTATGGAACGCTTCCAGCAGACCGTTGCGGACCGTGAAGCGCAGATGCAGCAGGTGCAGGACGATTCGCCGTTGCAGTTTGTGGTTGATATGGTGCCCGACAATATTTTCCAAGCCTTGGGCGACAACTCCAAGATGCTGCAAATCATCTTCTTCGCCTTGCTTTTCGGCGTGGCGTTGATTGTGGTCGGGCCTTCGAAAGTGCCATCAGTGGTTCGGTTTTTCCAACAGTTGGACCTTGTCTTGCTCAAAATCATCGATTTTATTATGGCTTTTGCGCCAATCGGGGTTTTTGCGCTGATGGCGGCCTTGATTGTGGATTACGCAGGTGATGTGGGCATCATTTCCGCCTTGGGTATGTATGCGCTGACGGTCGTTTTGGCCTTGGCGGTCATCATCTTTTTGGTTTATCCCACGATTTTGCGGGTGTTTAGCAAGAAAAAGTTGGGGCAGTTTTTCCACGCCGTGTTTCCCGTGCAGATGCTGGCCTTTTCGACCAGTTCGAGTGCGGCCACCTTGCCCTTGACTTTGGAACGGACGCAAAAGCATCTCGGCGTTTCGGAGGAGGTGTCAAGTTTCGTGCTGCCCGTCGGCGTTACCATCAATATGGACGGCACGAGTTGCTATCAGGCAGTGGCGGCGGTGTTTTTGGCTCAAGTGATAGGTTTGGACTTGACTTTCAGCCAAATGCTGCTCATTTTGGCCACGGCCACCATCTCGTCCATCGGAACGCCAGGCATTCCGGGAGGCTCCATTGTGATGCTGATGATTGTCTTGGACTCGGTCGGCATCCCGATTGAAGGCTTGGCACTCATTTTGGGCATTGACCGGCCTTTGGATATGCTGCGCACCGTCGTAAATGTGACGGGCGACACTACGGTGGCCTGCATTGTTGACGACACGAAGAAGTAAGAGTTCATTGTAAGGATTCTTTTAATTGTACAATTCAAGGATTTTTCGTAATTTTGCCAAAAATCTGATGCGATGCCCTTTGAGGATTACCATAATCACAAAAACGCTGAAGTGAGGCCGAGTTTGCTTTGGGAATTCGACCTTGAGAAGTTCGATTGGCAGCAGATGCGCAATGAAGTCGTGCAGCGCGTGTTGGAGCGCGGTCGGATGGACGATTTCTATGCCATTCTCAACCTGTACGGCGTGGAGGGCGTGAAGGCAGCCTTGCGAGAAATCCCTTATATGAACGACAAGGATATGAACTTTGCCTGCGTCGCGTTTGATTTGAGGAAGGAGGAACTGAAATGCTACACAAAGAAACAATCGATGCCGCTACATTGGAACTCCTGAAAAGGCTGATGGGCGATGAACGTTTGCAAGGTTTTGCGCTTGTGGGCGGAACCTCGCTTGCGCTCCAGATGGGGCATCGAATCAGCATTGATTTGGACTTGTTCACCGAAAAGGAATTTGAGGCGGACGAGTTGCGTGAGTATTTGGAGCAGAACTATCATTTGCAATCGGATTATTTGGCCTTTGCAACCGTGAAAGGGGAAGTCGAAGGAGTGCAAGTGGATTGCATTGCCCACGCCTATCCTTGGTTGAAGCCTTTTGCTGTCGAGGAAGGTGTTCGATTAGCCAGTTTGGAGGACATTTGTGCGATGAAGTTGAATGCGATTGCGGGCAACGGCACAAGAATCAAGGATTTTGTGGATGTGGCTCACCTTTCCTCGAGGTTTTCGTTAGAGCAAATGCTGAAGTTCTACGAAGAAAAGTATCAAGCCAACCCTTTGATGCCGTTGAAGGGAATCGTGTATTTTGCCGACATCAACAAGAATGCACCCGTAAAAATGGCAAATGGGAAACCGTTAGACTGGAAAAGCATCGAGAAACGGCTTCTGGCAATGGAAAAGTTTCCGCAAAAAATTTTCCCGAAGTTGTAAAGCACTGTAAAGTTTCTTTACACTCGCTGTAAAGAATCTTTACACTTTACAAAAATGTGTTTTTGTAACCTGTTGGTTTTTAATGTTTTACAAATTTGGCACGCGGATTGCTATGCTATTTGCAAATTTGTAAAATTGTAAAGTATGAAAACCAACAAAATCGCAATTCTGACCACTTTGTTTTTGATGACGGGCGCAAATCTTACGGCGCAAGACACCGTCACGATGAACCTCAAGGAATGTATGCGCTATGCCGTGGAGCACTCCACCAAAATGCGCATTCAGCAGGCCGACAACCGTGACGCGCAAATCAACCGGCGCGATGCCATCCTCGCGGCCTTCACGCCCTCGATTGACGCCGGCTCTTCGGCCTCGTTCAGTTTCGGTCGTTCCGTTGACCCCGAAACGAACACCTACATCCAAACGACCTCTTTCGCCAATGGTTTCAATGCCTCGGCAAGTATGGTCGTTTTCAACGGGTTTCAGGCAGTCAACAACCTGAAAATCACCAAGACGGCGCAGCAGATGGGCCTCACCAAGGCGCAGCAGATTGAAGACCAAATCTGCTTAGCCACGATGGAAGCCTACTGCAATGTGCTGTATTACACCGAGATGCAGAAAGCCCTCAAAGCGCAGGTGGCCACGGCGGAGAAGGCCGTGCAATTGGCTGCCAAACAAGAGCAATTGGGCCAAAAATCCCACGCTGATGTGGTGCAAGTGCAGAGCGACCTCGCCGAGCGGCAATACCTGCTGACCCAATGCCGCAACCACCTCAACGATGCCCTCATCACCTTGAAGGATGTGATGTTTTGGCCTATCGAGGAACCGCTGAAAATTGATGGTGTCACTGTTGGACTGTCGCAATTCCCCCTTTCAAAGGGGGCAGGGGGATTAGACAGCCCTACAGACCAGTCGGAAAAGGTTTCCCAAATGGTGGAATTTGCCAAAACCAATATGCCGTCAGTCCTTTTGGCCGAAGGCACGATGAAGAACGCCCGCCTTGCCCTCAAGACGGCCCGCTGGCAGTTGCTGCCGAGGCTTGCGGTGGGTGGCGGCTGGTCGTCGAGTTTCTTCACCTATCCGGGAATGGTGGGGTATGTGTCTGCGCCGTATTTCGACCAGTTGAAGAACAACGGCGGCGAGTATGTACAACTCTCGTTGAGCATTCCCATCTTCGACCGCCTCTCCAGCCATTCCAACATCGCACGGAGGAAGAACGCCTACGACCGTGCCCAAGCCGACTACGAGCAGGCCCTCCAGACGGTGGAGGCCGAGGTGCGCCGCGCCATCGCCGACCGCAACGGTAGTGCCGATGCCCTTCGACAAGCCGCCACCCGTGCCGAATTGCAAGAGGAGGCTTTCGAACTGAATACCAAGCGTTTTGAGCAGGGCTTGATTTCGTCCATCGAGTATCAGACCGCATCGGGCAACTACCTTAACGCCCTTGCCGAGCACCTTAACGCGCGGCTTCAATACTTTATCAAGTGCAGTGTTGTAACATATTATGGGGGAACACCGTATTTACATCAATGATTGGTTATTATAAACTACGGATTACGCGGATGAAACGGATTTTCGATGATAAAATTAAAAGGCACAAGTGCCCAAATTGTTACGGATTCCTCTCGGCGGCAGCCAATCTGTACCAATCGGACGCTTGCGTCCCAAAATTTTCGGAAAATAATATCTGTAAAATCCGCGAAATCCGTAGTTGTGTTATCCGTACCAATCGGACGCTTGCGTCCCAAAATTTTCGGAAAATAATATCTGTAAAATCCGCGAAATCCGTAGTTAAACAACTGAATATAAACAATTAAACATTCAACAATATGAAAACCTACCTGAAATTCCTATCCAGAAACAAACTCTACACAGCCATTGAGTTTGTGGGCTTGAGCGTTGCGCTCGCCTTTGTCATCATCAGTTTCTGCTATGTCGTGCAGCAATACGCCGTCACCCGCGAGAACCCCGACCGTGAGCGGATTTATGCCATCGGGTCAGAGCAGATGACCAACGCCTACGGCGTGAAGGAATTCATCGACGGCAAAGTGCCCGAGGTGGAGGCCGTGACCCATTTCTTTTACAGCAAAAACAAACTGATTAAGTCGGGCGACGAAAAGTATTTCGGCAACGTGCTCGACTGCGACCGCGAGTTCTTCGACTTCTTCCCTGTCCAATTCAAGGAAGGCAATGCCGACAACCTGACCAAAGCCCATGTGGCTTTCGTTTCAGAGAAACTAGCGGCCAAGATGGATGGCGAAATCATTGGCCGTCAATTGGTTGCTGGAAAAGATACACTGAATGTGGTGGGTGTGTTCTCCGACTTGGGCAGTTCCCTGCTCCTTGAGGCGGATGTCATCGGCAACATTGAAACCAGCCGCTTTGTGGAGATGTACAGGAAAAACCCCATACTTTGGGGGACTCATATCCATACTTTCGTGAAGGTGTGGCCCCATACCAACCCTGCCGAGTTGCAGGAAAAACTGACCACGATTTGCCAAGAGCAATACGGCGACAAGTTCCAGACTTTCTACGGCGAAGAAGGAAAGGTTTCCATGCTTCGGATGGACAAGATTTTCTTTAGCGAAGTGAAGACACATCTCAAAAAAGGCGACCGCTCCATGATGCGCACGATGATTATTGTGGGCCTGTTGCTGCTCGTTTCGGCGCTCATCAACTACATCAACCTGAACGTGGCTCTCACGGGAAAACGCGCTAAGGAGATGGCTTCGCGAAGGCTTCTCGGAGCGCAGAAGTCCGACATCGTTTGGAAGTTCCTCGGCGAGTCGCTGTTTTTCACTTTGTGTTGCTTTGCGGTGGGCTTGCTGTTGGCCTACGCCTTGGTGCCTTACCTCAACCAACTGATGGAGGCTGATGTGGCGGTGCGGATTCCGTTCACGGCGCTTTATCTTGTCGGTTATTTGCTGATGGTTGTATTGGTGGCTTTCTTGGCTGGCATCTTGCCCGCTGCCATCATTTCGCAAGCCCGCCCTATCGATGTGGTGAAGGGGACGTTCCGTTTCCGCAGCCGCAAGGGGTTGATGCGGTTTTTCATCGTGTTCCAAAACGCCATTTCCATTGTGCTGATTGCCTTGACGATAACGATGGAGTTGGAGATGCGCCACATGGTGGAGCGACCGATGGGATTGCAGACCGACAACCTGTTTTTCATCAGTTCCAAGTTGAATTTCACTACCAAATCGGAGGGCTTCAGGGAGGAACTTCGCGCCCTGCCTTGCGTGAATGAACTGGCTTTGAGTAACAACGTACCTGGAGTGACAGCAACGACTTTAAGATTGCCGAAAATGGGCGAGACGCAACCCAATACAAGTGTCATCATATTTGAATGTGACACGACGGCGTTCCGATTGTTAGGCTTTGAGGTGCTGGAGAAGTTTAGTGAGCCGGGCGAGGGAAGTTATTGGATGACGCAATCTGCCGTTGCGGGATTGACAGGTCTGCCTTACGGCGATTACAACTACGACACGATTATGTCTTGGAAAGAGACGGGCATGGGTAGTGGCGTTTGTGGTATCATCAAGGATTTCAATATGTTGGACGCGCTTCATGCCACCGACGAGGATTATACTATAGTCTTTGGAAACGGCGGTTTGTATTCGCAACTTGGTCATCTGCTGTTGGAAATCGTGGGCGACCACAACGAAGCCAAACGCGCCATCGATGCAGTTTATAAGAAACATTCCGAGGAGATGTTTGGCTCCTACGTTGAGCCGGATCATTTCGGTTTTGTGAAAGATGTCATAGCCTCGAAATACGCCAAGACGCGCCACCAGATGCGTCTCATTGAAATTATCATGGGCATTGCCGTGTTGCTGTCATTGCTCGGCCTCGTAGCCATGAGCACGCATTTCGCATCTGAGCGCGAGAAGACCATCGCCATCCGCAAGGTGTTTGGCGGCACGATGGAGAGCGAAATCCGACGCAATCTGAAGGAATATGTTGTTATGATACTGATTGCCAACGCGATTGCCATTCCCATAGCGGTGTGGCTGTGCAAACGTTATTTGGAAGACTTCGCCTATCGCATCGAACTGCACCCATGGATTTTCGTGGTCACGGTGGTGCTGTCGTTTGTCATAGCCATTGGTTCGGTGCTGTGGCAGATTGTTTCCGTGGCTCGGGTGAATCCAGTGATGGCTTTGAAGAAGGAGTGAGAATTAATCACAAAACACACAAAACAATGAATAATCAGAAACTACGGATTGCACGGATTAAACGGATGGCCGACAAGAAATTTGGAAGGCACAAGTGCCCAAATAATTCAATGATAAAATTAGAAGGCACAAGTGCCCAAATTGTTACGGATTCCTCTCGGCGGCAGCCAATCTGTACCAATCGGACGCTTGCGTCCCAAAATTTTCGGGAACAAATCTGTAAAATCCGCGAAATCCGTAGTTAAAAAAAGAATCCTGAAATCTTGAAATTTTAAATCTTGAAATTTTAAATCTTGAAATTTTAAATCTACAATAGTTATGGAACACTCAATGGACAGAAAAATCGAACAGAAAAAAGGCATTCGCCGCGCATTCACGAAAAAGGCGTTGCCGTTTTGGGGCGGGGCGTTGCTCCTCGTCTTCATCCTTTGGCTCGTCTTCAGGGACGACTCGAAGAAACTCCGCATCGACGCGGACAACATCACCGTGTGTACCGTCACCTCGGGCGAGTTCAACGACTACATCCGCATCAGCGGGCAGGTCGCGCCCATGACGACCATCCAAATCAGCCCCTTGGAAGGCGGTGTGGTGCAGCAGATTGTCACCGAGGAAGGCAGCCGCGTCAAGGCCGGCGACGTCATCCTCATTTTGAGCAACGAGAACCTCGACATGCAAATCCTCACCTCCGAGGCCGACCTTGCCGAAAAGGAGAACATCCTGCGCAACACTATGATTCAGATGGAACAACAAAAGTTGAGCGTGGAGCAGGAGAAACTGCAACTGCAAATGGAAGTGCAGCGCAACCGCCGCACCTACGAGGCGCAGAAGTCGCTCTACAACGACGGCCTCATCGCTCGCGAGGACTAAGTTGGTGGAGAACCGCGCCAAGCAGGATAGCCTCCACCGCACGGTGGAAATCGACCGTATGCGCGAGAGCCTCGAAAATATGCGCGTCAATATGATGATGATTCGCAAGCGCAAGGAAAACCTAACCATCAAGGCACCCATCGACGGCGAGTTGGGGCTGTTGGATGTGGTTCTCGGCCAGTCGGTGGGCGCAGGCTCCAAGATTGGGCAAATCAACAACCTCGACAGCTACAAGATTGAGGCTCAGATCGATGAGCATTACATCGACCGCATCACGCCCGGCTTGGAGGCCACCTTTGAGCGGCAAAGCGAGCGTTATGCAGCGCAAATCCGCAAGGTGTATCCCGAAGTGCGCGACGGCAAGTTCAAGGCCGACTTCAAGTTTATGGAGCAGCAGCCCGAGAACATTCGCAGCGGTCAGACTTATTACCTCAACCTGCAACTCGGCCAGCCCGTGGAGGCGGTGCTCATCCCGCGTGGCGCCTTCTACCAAAAGACCGGTGGCAAGTGGATCTACGTGCTCTCTTCCGACGGCAGCAAGGCCACGCGCCGCGACATCCGCATCGGGCGGCAAAACCCGCAGTATTACGAGGTCGTCGAAGGCCTTGAAGCAGGGGAGAGGGTGATTACTTCTTCGTATGATAACTTCGGCGAATCGGAGGTGCTGGTATTTTGAAAAGCGATGAAAGGAACTACGAATTACACGAATTTGACGAATAATTTTGCGGCTTTCGCCGCGAATTTGGACGAATGTTGTGCCGCTTCGCGTCACTGCGAGGCACGAAGCAGTCCAAATTCGTATCCATTCAGGCGCTTGCGCCTCAAATTCTTACAAATAATATTCGCTTAATTCGTGCAATTCGTAGTTAAAAAAAATAATGAGTAGTTAAACAAGTAAAAAATTAGATAGTTATGAGCAGATTAACCGACAACCTAATCAAAATCCTATCGTTAGGCATAGGTCTCGCCATTGGCATCGTGCTGATTGCCAAGGTGTGCTTCGAACTGTCGTATGACAGTTTCTACAAGGATGTGGAGCGCATCTACATCATTCAAACAGGCCTTGAACGACAAGGCGAATCGGAGAGTTTCGGCAAAGTGAGCGGGGCAGTGGCTCCAGGCTTCAAGGCCGAAGTGCCGGGCGTGGAGTCGGCCACACGGACGACCTTCTATTTCGGCAGCAACCGCTATATGGACGAGAACGGTCATGTCATCACGGGCAACTTGTGTTTGGCCGACTCCTGTTTCTTCAAGGTGTTCGATCGCCCGATTCTGGCTGGCGACCCGGCGCAGGTTTTGGCAAAGCCGCTGTGCCTGATGGTTTCGGAATCGTTTGCCGACAAACTCGGTGGCGTGGACGAGTGTCTTGGAAAAACCATTTCCAACGAAGAACAACCCGGCCTGAAAATGACCATTGAGGGCGTGTTCAAGGACTTCCCGAAAAACGGCTCGATAGATTCCGACCTGCTTCTTTCGATGGAGAGTTATCCCAAAAGAAGCACAGAAAACTGGGTAGGCAACGAGCGTTATCAAGGTTTTGCGAAGTTGACGAAAGGCGTTGAACCTCAATCGCTTGATGGTGCCATACGCAAGATGCAGGAAACGCACCAGCCTTTGGAGGAATTTGAACAAAGTGGCGTGAGGCTGTCGTATTCTCTCGCGCCATTCGCCAAAAAACACATCAAAGACTCATCGGTCCGCTCGTTGGTGATTCTGCTTTCCATCGTGGCCGCGTTAGTGATTCTCGTCAGTTTGCTCAACTACGTTCTTGTTGTCATCTCGGCGATGGTGCGCCGCTCCAAGGAAATCGCGGTGCGCAAGTGCTATGGCGCCAGTGCCTTCAACATCCATACCTTGTTGGCGGGCGAGGCTTTCGTCCATCTGCTGTTGGCCTTGGCTTTGTCGGTGGCCATCATTTTTGCCATGAAAGGTGTGATACAGAACCTGTTGGGCGTTCCGTTTGAGACGCTGCTCGTTCCTCAAAGCGTTCTTGTCATTAGCCTCGTGCTGGTCTTTGTGTTGATAGTTTCGGTCTTCGTGCCGGCACAACTCTTCGTGCGCATACCCGTTTCGGTGGCTTTCCGCAATTATATCGGAAACTCGCGCCGCTGGAAAATCGGACTGCTTGGCGTTCAGGTGTTTATCAACGTTTTTATCGTCTCGATGCTGACGATTATCGCATCGCAATACCAGAAAATGATGAACGACAATCCGGGCTATAGTTATGAGAATGTGCTGTTTGTGAACATGTACGACCGCAACTATGCCGCCCAGCAGCGCGTGGTGGATGCTCTCAACCAAGTGCCTGAAGTCGTGCAAGTTGCGGCGTGTAACAGCCTGCCTTTTGCGGGTTCAAGCGGCGACATTGTCTATCTTCCTGGCGACGACCGCGAGTTGTTCAATGTGGCAGACCAATACGGAGCCACGGAAGGTTTTTACGACATTTTCAGGATGGAGTTTGTGGACGGTCGCGCCCCAGCCGATTCGACGGAAGTGGTTGTTTCAGTGTCTTTTGTCAAACGCATGAACGAGTTTGCCGACTGGAGCGACGGCGCAGTGGGCAAGCAGGTGCAAATCACAGGTCATGGCAACTGGGGAATGGAATTGGAGCCGTTCACCATTTCGGGTGTTTATCGCGACATCCGCATCGGCGACCTCGTGAGAATGGATTCCCGCCCGAGTGTGCGTTTTTACGGCAATTTAGATAGCGGCGATTCCTATATGCCACATATCGTGTTCAAAGTGAACAAAATAAATGCAAACACGATGGCGAAACTGACCGCTGTCATCACCGAAGCCCTTGACGGGAGGGAGGTGCAGTTGAACGTCTATTCCGACCAAATGCAATCGGCTTACGAGGGCAGCCGCAAGGTGCGCAACACCGTTCTCGTCGGCTCCATTTTCGCCCTGCTGATTGCCGTGCTTGGCCTCATCGGTTTCATCCGCGACGAGTCGAACCGAAGGAGCAAAGAGGTGGCCATCCGCAAAATCAACGGCGCGACGGTGGCCGACATACTGCGCCTGTTCACTTGGGATGTGCTGCGCCTCTCGTTGGTGATGGCGGTTTTGGCTTGCGTTGCCACCTTCTTTGTGGCCCATAAGTGGTTGGAGCAGTTTGCCGAGCGCATCGGCCTCTCGCCGCTCTATTTCATCATCGGTGCGGTGGCCGTGCTGGTTGTCGTCACCATCGTGGTCGTCTTGAGCAGCAATAGGATAGCCCGAATGAACCCTGTCAAGTCTTTGAAGAATAATTGAAAATGAAAGGAACTACGAATTACACGAATTTGACGAATGGTCAAGGAATTTTGCGGCTTTCGCCGCGAATTTGGACGAATGTTGTGCCGCTTCGCGTCACTGCGAGGCACGAAGCAGTCAAAATTCGTATCCATTCAGGCGCTTGCGCCTCAAATTCTTACAAATAATATTCGCTTAATTCGTGCAATTCGTAGTTAAACAAAGCAATCAAACAACAATTCAACAAAATAAAAGTTAAACCCTTAAACAATCAAAGCAATGATTAAAGTAGAAAATCTCAGGAAAGTCTTCGTGAGCGAAGACATCTCAATCCAAACCTACGCATTAGACGGCGTTTCGTTCGAAATCAACAAAGGCGAGTTTGTCGCCATCATGGGGCCTTCGGGCTGCGGCAAATCGACTTTGCTCAACATCCTCGGCCTCTTGGACAACCCCACCGAGGGCAGTTACGAACTCCTCGGCCATCAGGTCGGCAACCTCAAAGAGAAGGACCGCACCCAGTTCCGCAAGGGCAACATCGGCTTCGTGTTCCAGAGCTTCAACCTTATCGACGAACTCAACGTGTTCGAGAACATCGAACTGCCGCTGCGCTACATGAACATCCCCGCCGCCGAGCGCAAACAGCGCGTTGACGACATCATGACGCGCATGGCCATCAAGCACCGCAAAGACCACTTCCCGCAGCAACTCTCTGGCGGTCAGCAGCAAAGAGTGGCCATCGCCCGCGCCGTGGTCGCCAACCCCAAGCTCATCCTCGCCGACGAGCCTACGGGCAACCTCGACTCGAAGAACGGTCGCGAGGTGATGGACTTGCTCACCGACCTCCACAAGGAAGGCACCACCATCGTCATGGTGACCCACTCGCAGCGCGACGCTGGCTTCGCCGACCGCATCATCAACCTCTTCGATGGTAAGATCGTGGAGGATGTCTTGTCGCAATTGTGATTGGATGATTTTTAAACTACGGATTGCGCGGATTAAACGGATTTCCGAAATGAAATTTGGAGGACGCAAGCGTCCGATTGGTACGGATTCCTGCTGGCGTTAGCTTATCCGTAAGAATTGGATGCTTGCATCCCAAAAATTTTCGGAAGCATATCCGTCAAATCCGTGGAATCCGTAGTTTGTTTGCTGACGAAATGATTGACAGTAGAAATTCAGCCAAAATCAGCAAAAAAGTTCGGTTTTGGCTGAATTTCTAAAACAAGGAATCAAGCGTAACTATGTCATTTATATGGGTTTTATGCTTTGAATCGGTCGTTCCGAATGTGGTCATAAGAGCGACATAAATCGAGTGGCTCGGCTTGTGGATTTTGGCCTTGCTGACGGCTGAAATCTGCCTTGTCATCTCCTCAACGTCGTCGTTGGAAAGGGTGTATTTGCCTTCCGAGAACTTCATCTCGCAGATGTAGTTGGCGCGCTCGGCGGTGGCGGGGATGATGAGGTCGATTTGAACCCCTTCGCCGTCGGGTGTCTTTCCGCGCCAACTGAAAGGTGTGGCGTATTCCTTGATTCTGAGCGCATTGGCGAGTTGAGGCATGTGTTCCATGACCAAGAGTTCAAAGGTGTTGCCTGCCCATGTGTAAAACGGTTTGCTTCGTTGCAGGGAACGCCAAGAGGTGAAGTCCGAGTTTTCGACAAAACGCAGGTAGAACAAGGTGAAGAAATCGACAAGTTGATAGACAGTCTGCTTCCTTGCGCCGCCGTAGAGGGTGTAACTTCGGATGATGCCGGAGTCCATCAGGTTTTCGAGCACGTCGGTGAAAGTGCCGCCACCTTTCTTGTCGACGGCGTTGAGCAGTTCGTCCCGCGTCATTCCGTAGAATCGCTTTCCCAATTGGCGGATGACGTTGATGTATGTTTCGGAGGTTGAATAGAGCCCGGTGTAAACGTCCTTGAACTCCTGTCGTGCCTTGTCCTTGTCGAAGTATATGGCGTTGATGTTGTCGGCCATCGTCCGGTCGGGTCGTATGCTGTCCATGTAGTAAGGCACGCCGCCTATGACCATGTAAGTGAGTGCGATTTCGTACCGCGACAGATGGAAGCCGCGTTTGGCCCAGTAGCGTTCACATTCCGCAAGGGTGAAGGGCTTGAGGAAGATGGATTCGGTGATTCTACCATAGAGGCCGCCGTAGTCGCGCATGACGTTGTCAACCATCCAACTGGTGGCCGAGCCGCACACGATGAGGAAGATGTCCTTGCGCTTCCTCGCCCATGAATTCCAGAAATGCCCAAGTTCAGCAAGCAGTTCCGCCGATTGCGGTCCGGCCAACCAAGGCAATTCGTCGATGAAAACGACCTTGCGGCGGGCGCGTTTGCTTTGCAGCAACTTTTTCAGAAGGTTCAAGGCTTCCATCCAACTATTGGGCGCGGGATTGGCTTTTGACAAGCCATATTCCACAAGGCTGTTGTGGAAATGCGCCAATTGTTTCTGCCGGTACGACTCGACCTTTTCGGGGTTGTCGTGATCGATTTTTTGGTACAAGCCGACGGCCACGAAGGAAAACTTGTTCTCAAGTGCCTCCTCGATGAGAAACGACTTGCCGACGCGCCGCCGCCCGTAAATGGCCAAAAACTCGGAACGCTCCGATGCGAAAAGCCTTGAGATGGTGGAAATTTCTTCTTCTCTACCGATAACTGATGAAGGGTTCATAACGATGCTAATTTATTGCTGCAAAGATAGATAAATATCTTTTATGTGCAATAGAAATTCAGCCAAAATGCGATATTTTTTCTTATTTTGGCTGAATTTCTCGGATTTTTCAAGCTGACTGGCACGAGGATTGCCATGCTTGGCGAGTGTAAAGTTTCTTTACACTCACTGTAAAGATTCTTTACACTTTTTGTAAACCTTATTTTGTAATCTATTGGTTTTTAATGATTTATAAATTTGGCACGGCGTTTGCTATGCTAAAATGTGTAAAAATTTGAACCAATTAAATTGTAAAGCTATGGCAAAGAAATCATCATTAAACTGTAACTTTTCAGGCGCAAGTCCGTATTACAGAAAACAAACTCAAAATTGTATCATTATGGCAAAGAAGTCATTTTTGACAGCACTACTTGTTTGCATGGCGGTGCTGGGTGCAGAAGCGCAAAACTTGAATGGCCGTTTGGCCGATGAAGACAACAATCCTGTGGCTTTCGCCAATATGACACTGAAATTGGCCGCCAACGACAGCCTCGTTGCAGGCCTGACCTCCGACGAGAACGGCAACTTCTCCGTCGACGTGAAAGATGGAAGGTACATTCTCACCGCATCCGCTATCGGTTACGAGCGGCTGACTATCCGTTGCGGGGCTACTGCCCTTGGTACATTGCTGATGCCTAAAACCACAGAGCAATTAGACGAAATTGTCGTTGAGGGTTCAAGAATCACAGAAGAAGCAGGTCGCTTCGTGGTGCTTCCCGACCCGAAAGAAGCCGAAGTTTCTGGGCGCGGCTTGACCTTGCTTGACATGCAGCAGTTGCCCGGCTTGGAGGTGGACGTGGCTCGGCAAACCGTCACCATCGACGGCGGCACACCTATCCTGCAAATCAATGGAAAAGAAGTGCCGCTTGAACGTTTCGTGAACGTCAGGCCGGAGCAAATCCTGCGCATCGAGTACAGCAACGAGCCTGGCATCCGCTACCTTGATAGAAATGCTTCGGGCATCATCAACCTTGTGCTGAAGGAGTCGGACGATGGCGGAAACGTGATGGCAAGGATTCAGTCGGCCTTCACCACGGGTTTTGTGGACGGCTATCTTATGGCAGCGCACCACAAAGGTAAGTCGGAATTTTCGTTGCAGTACAACTTGAGCCACCGCAACTACAAGAACGTACCTTACGAGATGACAGACAGTTATATCGCGGAAGAACGCACGGTGCAGCGTTCACAGCAGTTGAGTTTCCCCTTCAATTACATCACGCACAACATCACGGGCGAATACACCTACCAGCCCAACGACAGCACCATGTTTGTGGCCACCCTGCGTGATTACATCGACAACAATCATTGGTACGGCACGGGCACCATCAACGAAACGGAGAACGGCATAACCACTCGTTTGGATATGAACAAGCAGACCGACCGAAAAGGCAATTCGCCAACATTGGACTTGTTTTTCACGCACAAGATGAGGAACCGTCAAAAAATCGAGTTGAATATGGTTGGGCAATATTCTCATAGTGATTATTACAACAACCTGATTTACAGGGATTCGGAAAACGAATGGCAATATCCCACAAAGGTGATAAACAAAGGTTATGCGGTCAGTGGTGAGGCCGTTTACGGCAAGCAGTTCAAAAAGGCGGAAGCCCGCATAGGACTGCAATATCAGCACAACTTTGCGAACAACGACTATGTGATTTACGAAACGCAGACCGAGATGACCAAGGACAATACCTATCTTTACACCAGCATCGAGGGCAATTTTAGCGACGATGTGATGTATTCGTTGGGGACGGGAGTCAAGTTGTTTTCCGTGACAGATGGCATTGACACGAAACGCTATGTCCGCAACTTGAGCACGGCAGGCCTGTTTTGGCGCATCAACCAACATTGGTCGCTGACAGCCAATACGAGGTTCATCCCATATTTGCCTTCGTTGAGCGAACTTTCGCCCGTGTTGCAGCGCGTGGACGATGTGGAGGCCATCAAGGGAAATGAATCGCTGAAGCCCTACAACACTTGGTTCAATGCGTTGCGTTTGCGCTACAACAACAAGGGCTGGTTCGCCAACGCGACTTTCAGCCATTTCAGGAACTTTTCGCCCACCGTCCGCGTGTATCAATACGACCCCGAACTTGACCTTTTTGTCGGTACGCCACAAAACACCGATTATTACCAGCGTTTCCAGTTGAAGACCGAGGTGGGCGTAAAGAAACTGTTTGACTGCCTGAACATTACGCTGAACGGAAAACTGAAAAAGGAGGAGGCCAAAGGCGAGGAGTTTTATCATGACAACCTCAACTTCAGCAGCGGCATCAAGGCGCAATTTGTTTGGAAGCAGTTGATGGTCGGCTGCGATTTCGATTTCCTGCCCGACAAGTCGCTGTATGGCGAGGAGATGTCGATAGGGGAGATGTCGCAAAGCATCTATGCCGAATATAACTGGAAGAGCTTGAATGTCAGTTTGGTTTGGCATTGCCCGTTCAACAAGGAGGGCTATATGTACCAGACCAGAA
Organism: uncultured Bacteroidia bacterium; assembly: GCA_902769815.1. Taxonomy (GTDB): domain Bacteria; phylum Bacteroidota; class Bacteroidia; order Bacteroidales; family F082; genus Limimorpha. The sequence goes on from CACXQO010000040.1 coordinate 15,648, forward strand.
GCCTCTCGGCGGTGCATCCTTACATCCATACCAACTGGACCGCCGACAATGGCAATATGCTCGTGCTTGGCTTGACTTGGAAACTGAACTACGGCAAAGCGTTCAACAAAGGCCAGAAGACGCTTTGGAATGGTGGATATGATGATGGGATGGTGAAGTGAAACGCTGAATATCGTAAGCCATCGAAAGCCTGATCAACTTTAGGGTTGGTTGGGCTTTCGCGGTTTTTTGGATTGAGACTTATCGCATTGAATGGAGCGAAATTCGGAAAAAGTTGTAAATTTGTGGCCTAAAATGTTTGGCTATGATGACAATTCGAGACATTGAGACGCTGGTGGGCAAAGGCGAATCCGCCACTTTGGAGTTCAAGAAAACCACGGGACAATTGGAGCGCGGAATGGAAACATTGTGCGCGTTTCTGAACGGGAACGGCGGATGCGTATTGTATGGTGTTTGGGGCAACGGCGCAATAAAAGGCCAGCAAGTGGCCGACAGCACCAAGCGCACCATTGCCGAATGTCTTAACCAATTTGAGCCTTTCCCGATAGTGAACGTGGATTATGTTCCGTTGGATGAAAGTGCTGAAAAACAAATCGTTGCTATTTTCGTTTCGGGCAATTCGGAGAAGCCTTATTGTTATAAGGGAAGGGCTTATTCGAGGACGCAGACGACCACCTCCGTGATGAGCCAAAACCAATACAACGACCTACTGACGCAACGCAATTGGGGCGGTTTGCGATGGGAGCAAAAGACCAATCCCAACATCACTCTTGCCGATTTGGACGAGGAAGAAATCCGCCGGACGGTTCGGGTTGGGATTGAAAAAGGCCGCTTGCCGGAATCGTCGTTGGTGGCTCCGTTGCCCGACACGCTCACCCGAATGGAACTGATGGCCGACGGCAAACTGACCAATGCCGCCGTGGTGCTTTACACCAATCGGGCGAGGATGGACTACGCCCAATGCCAACTCAAACTGGCGCGGTTCAGAGGCACGACGCGGGATGAGTTCGTTGACAACAAGCAAATCGGTGGAAATGCCTTTAAGTTGCTTGACGAGGCTATGGCATTCTTTTTCAAGCATTTGTCGCTTTCTGGCGTGGTGCGGGGAATGATTAGGGAGGAGGAACTTACGGTGCCTTATAAGGCGTTGCGAGAGGCTGTTGTCAATGCGCTTTGCCACAGGGAATACAACACGATTGGTGTCGCCACCACAATTGCCATTTATGATGACAGGGTGGAAATCAACAACTTGGGTCGTTTTCCATCGCAGTTTGATTTCAGCAATTCTTTGGACGCGCCTTTGTCGGTGCCCCACAACCCTTTGATTGCACAGTCGTTCTATTATCGTGAGTTGTTCGAAAGTTGGGGACGTGGCATCAAACTGATGGCTGACGAATGTAGGAAGCACAAGGTGCCTATGCCCGAATTCCACGCTTTCGAAAACAATTTAGTATCGACGGTTTTTCATATTCCTGAAGGTGTTGTTTTGATGGAAAATGAGCATAAAAACACCCCCGATGACTATGAAAATGACTATGAAAAAGAGCGTGATGAGCATAAAAATGACTATGAAAAAGAGGATATTGACTATGAAAATGACCGTGAAAATGAGCGCAGAAATGACCATGAAAATGAGCGTAGAAATGATACCAAGAAACAAACTAAAAATGATGCTGTAGAAGAGTTTGAAAATGAGTGTAATAAGGCTGAAAAGCAAACTAAAAAACAAACTAAAAAACAAACTAAAAATGAGCGTAGAAATGACATCAAAATTGAGCGTGATGACTATGAAAAAGAGGGTGATGACCATAAAAATGACTATGAAAAAGAATGCAATGACTATGAAAAAAAGCATAATGACTATGAAAACGAATCTGATGAGAATAAAAACAATGATCGCATAAAAGATAGACGGAAGAAAATTTTACAATTATTGAAAGACAACGATCAACTAACTATGACGCAATTGTCGATGATGTTGAAGGTTTCTTCTACGACTATCAGGCGTGACCTTGCACAGATGCGCAGCATAGTTTATTATGAAGGCTCTCAAAAAGGCGGCCATTGGGAATTTGCTGATCCGAAAACCGAATAGTGTCAGTTTCGTGTAAACCACTGTAAAGTTTCTTTACACTCACTGTAAAGAATCTTTACACTTTTTGTAAACCGTGTTTTGTAATTTATTGGTTTTTAATAATTTACAAAGTTGGCACGGCGTTTGCTATGCTAAAATGTGTAAAAATTTGAACCAATTAAATTGTAAAGCTATGGCAAAGAAATCATTCTTTACGGCAC
>CACXQO010000041.1 GCA_902769815.1 uncultured Bacteroidia bacterium
GATGAACCCTGCCTTGCAGTTCGTTGACGGTCAGCGGGTTCGCTTCAAGATACGGCACCAGCCAGAGTTTACCTACGGGACGTTGCACCTCACGGAGCGAGATGCCGACATTGAGTCGGAGGTGGCCATTTCGGGCGTGGCACCTGGGCAGTTTGGGGTGGTTTACCATGAGGTGGAGCCTTATGTTATTGGTAGTGGAGTTATTATTGAGACCAATGAATACGATAGCTGATAGGATATTATACGAAGACAACCACCTCATCATCGTCAACAAGTTGCCCTCCGAAATCGTGCAAGGCGACAAGACGGGCGACAAGTGCCTGCTCGACGACGTGAAGGAATACATCAAGGAAAAGTACGACAAGCCCGGCAACGTCTTCGCCGGCCTCGTCCACCGCATCGACAGACCCGTGAGCGGCGCAGTAGTGTTCGCCAAGACGAGCAAAGCCCTCTCGCGGATGACCGTCAAGGTGAAAGACCGCGACTTCCGTAAAACTTACCTCGCCCTCGTGAAAAACCATCCGCCCAAGCAAGCCGAAATGTTAGAGGACTTTATCGTGAAAAACGAGAAGATGAACAAGTCGTTCATTGTTCCTGAAGGGACGAAAGAAGCCAAGTTGGCGCGGCTGAGTTATCGCGTTATTGGAAAATCGGAAACTTTTTATCTGCTTGAAATCGAGTTGTTTACAGGGCGGCATCACCAAATCCGTTGCCAGTTGGCACACATCGGTTGCCCCATTCGTGGCGACCTGAAATATGGCTATCCGCGCAGCAACCCCGACGCTTCCATCAGCCTGCACGCTTGGCGCATTGCCTTTGAGCATCCCGTTTTGAAAACGCAAATTGAGGTGACGGCACCGTTGCCCGATGTTTCGCCTTGGACGGCGTTCAATTCATCAATTCAACCTTGAAGTCCTTTTCCGCTCGGTGCAGTGTGAAGCCGAACATCATCATAATGATGCCGAAGGCGAGGGCGAGAACGCCCGTAAGCGCCACAAACACCTCGACCGACTCGAAAGGATTGACCATGAGAAGCACCCCGAAAAGAATGCTCAATATGGCACTGACGATGTAGAAACCGCGATTGCCAAGGCGTGGCATACCCAAGATGGAGCCTAACATCAAGGCCCCGATGATGACCGACCACAGCCCTATGACGAAAATGAGCAGTTTCACCGTTTCCTTCGACCAAACGACGGCCACGATGCCCAAAGCCACCAAAGCAATGGACTCGAACAGCAACATGCCCCAAGGCAGTTCCATCTTCTTGCGCCTCAAACTGAAGATGAGGCAAACCAAACCAATGACAATCAGCACGATACCAGAAACAATCATCACGGTTTTGATGATGTCTTTCGGCAGCAACAAGGCCAACAGGCCGTAAATGATGGCCACCAAGCCGCTCACCATGAACGACCACCAGCCCGAGTTTGAAGTTTTTATTTCCATAGCGTTATGTATTTATGATTCAGATTCCAAGATTTCAAAACAAATGGACTATTCCCCTGAAAATGATGAAGTAAGCCCCGCAGAGCATCAGCAGAACACCCGCAATTCTGTTCATTATGGTGGTGCGCTCGGCATCGAGGAATTTCTTCAACTTGGCCGCGCCCCATGCCTTCAGCAGTTCCAAAAAGAGCGTGGTGCCGAGAATGATGGCAAAAAACACGAAAGTGCTGAGTTTGTTGCCGCCCATGTTGCCCGCCACCATCGCCACGGCTGAGAACCAGAAAAACCAGACAAAAGGATTCAAGATGTTGAGCACGAAGCCTTTGGCGAGGAAAACAAACCACGCTGGCTTTTGGTCTTGCTTCTTGATTACCTCGTTGGTGCGTTCTTCTATGAATTCATCACGCTTCTTCTGGTCTTGTACCTTTTTTCGGTAGGTGAAAATGCCAAACAATAGAAGTATGATGCCCGCGCCGATGCACGCCAAAGCCGCCTCAAACGAGGACCGCATCACGATTTGCACCGATGCGAGGATGCAGATGGTGACGACCATGGCGTCATTGAGAATCACGCCGGTGGCAAACCAAGCCGCCGAGCGGAAACCACGGTGCAAACTCGTCTGTACCAATGTGATAAACGCCGGACCCATGTTGACGACCACGGAAAGGAACACGCCTATCACGATGGCCCAAAACAAGAAACTGAACGACCCGATACGGCTAAACTCGGGAATCCTATCGAAAATTACGGGAGAGTTTTCCATAACTGCTTATGCTTTAAGTCCTTTCACATATTCTTCCCACATCTCCAAACGCTTGCCTTTCAGCACGCGCGGAAACTTGGTGGCACCGCCCCATTTGCCGATTTTCTGCTCCATGAACTCATAGAAATGCTTGGTGGGCAGCACATCGACAAACAACTCCTTGATGGCTTGGGTGCGTTCCACGGCGTAATCGTCGTTCAACTTGCAGAGGTTTTCGTCTATCTTCTTGATAGCCAACTCCTTGTCGATGGGTTCGTCGCAACCGAGATACCAATGGTGGGCATACATCGTGTCGTGGCGGATGCCTGCCACGGTAAATTCTGTGATTTCAACGCCGAGTTCCTCCGCCATCATATCCACGGCGCGGGTCATGTTGTCTTGCGAAAGATGCTCGCCCGTGATGCTCAAAAACTGCTTCGTGCGTCCCGTGATGACGATTTCGCAGTCCTTGGTATTCAGGAACTTGATGGTGTCGCCGATGAGGTAGCGCCATGTGCCGGCGCATGTGGAGAGCAGCAAGGCGTAATCCACTCCCGGCTGCACTTCCGATAGCAGCAAAGTCTTGGGATTCTCGACAATGGTGCCGTCTTCATCGAAATTCTCCTCGTTGAATGGCACAAACTCGAAATAGATGCCGTTGTCAACCAAAAGTTGCATGACGCGCTTCTTCAAGTCGACCTGATAGGCGATGTAACCCTCTGAGGCTAAATAACTTTCCACAAACAGCACCTCCTTGCCGAAGATGCGCTCAAAACTCTTTTCGTAGGGCGCAAAAGCCACGCCGCTATGCACATATACCATCAGATTCGGCCAAATGTCGTGGATGGTTTTCAGATGGTATTCCTTGATGATGCGCTCCAAAAGGATTTGCACCCAAGCTGGCACGCCCACAATGACGCCAATGTCCCACTTGGGGGCCGCCTTCACCATCAAGTCCATCTTTTCGCCCCAGTCCTTCACCTTCGAAATCTTTTGTCCGGGCTTGTAGAACGCCTCGAACCACGACGGAATCTTGCCCGCCGAGATGCCCGAAAGGTCGCCGGCATAGTAGCCGAACTCCTTATTATATTGCAAGTCGGTGCTGCCGCCAATCATCAGGATGCCACGATTGTAAAATCCCACGGGGAAATCGTAGCGCGTGGCCGAAACCAACTGGCGGATGCCTGCGCGGGTGATTTTATTGTTCAAGCCCTTGGTGATGGGGATATATTTCGAGGCCGCCTCGGATGTGCCCGAACTGAGCGCGAAATACTTGATTTTGCCCGGCCATGCGATGTTGCGCTTGCCTTGCAGGTTGAGGTACCACCACTCGTCGTGCATCTTGTTGTAGTCGAACACGGGAACGCGCCTGCGGTATTCCTCCAAGATGTTGGCCGACAGCAGAATCTCGTCAAAATGATAGAATTTTCCGAACTCCGTGAACTGTGCCTTCACCAACAACTTGCGCAACTCGCGCCGCTGAGCACGAATCGGGTCGGTGTGGTTCTGACGGATTTCGACAGGTATATTCTTGATTTCCGCTGCGGCCTTCACCAAGGCACCCACAACGGGAATGGGCATGTTTCGTCTTCCAATAATCGGTAGTTTCATAAAAATCGCAATAAAAAACGGGTGCAAAAATAATCAAAATCGGCGAAATCCTCCAACAAACAAAAATAACTCCTATCTTTGCGCAACAAAACTTCAAAATCAACGCTTCATGAAAACAAGATTTTTACTTCTCTTCGTGCTTTGCGGCCTTTTCGCAAAAGCACAGACCATTGAGGTATCAGGCACACAATCAGGTGTTTGGGATGCCGAAACGGTAATTGTCAAAGGTGATGTCAAAGTACAGGACTCGCTGCGCATCCTTCCGGGGACGACGGTGGTTTTCAAAGGCTTTTTCCAGATAGCTGTCGAAAACGACGCTTCGCTGAAAGCCATCGGCACGGAAACCGACTCCATCACTTTCACCGTGACCGACACGACCGGTTTCCATATCTTCAACGCGGGACGTGGTGGCTGGAACGGCATCCGCCTGAGCAAGGCAGGTCGCTCCGAGTTCGACTACTGCCGCTTCCAATACGGCAAAGCCGCCCTCGACCATGACCAAGACGGCGGCGCATTGCGCATTTTCAATTGCGACGAGGTGGAAATCGGCAACAGCACCCTGTTTTGCAACTTCTCACGCGAACACGGCGGTGCCTTGAGTGCCGAAAACTCGAAGGTGGTAATGCACGATTGTGATGTCCTCAACAACTTGACTTACACCAAATTGGATACGGTTTATGGCATGTACGGTGGTGGCCTTCGCTTCCTGAAATGCGATGTTGACATTAGCGGCACGGATTTCCGCTACAATGTCGGCGAAAGTGCCATCGGCGGTGCCTTGAGCCTCGACAGTTGCGCCACCAAAATCGACCGCTGCAAGTTCGAGCACAACTATGGCATCAATGGAGGCGGCCTTTACGTCATGCGCAGCAACCATCTCGGAAGGGACATCATCACCAACTCGCTCTTTGCCAACAACACATCGGGGCACTTCGGCGGTGGCTTGGCCGTTTGCGAAGCGTCGCCTTGGATCAGCAACCTCACCGTGGTCAACAACCATTCCATCGGCGTCAACTGCGGGGGCATCTTTTTCTATCAATACAGCGAACCTATCTTGTGGAATTGCATCGTGTATGGCAACACCAACGAAATACCATTGGACGAACCTGTGCAGATTTGGTCATGGACATACGATGAATCCGGGCCGCAATTCTATGGTTGCCTGATACAGTACGGATTGGAAAACATCTCCAACAACGAGGTCGTCACTGTTTATGAAGGCTGCCTTGATGAAGACCCGCTTTTCGTCGACCCCGGAAACGAGGATTTCCATCTGACTGCCAACAGTCCTTGCATCAACGCAGGCTATACTATGGCACCCGACATGGGTTACGATCTTGATGGCAATTGGCGCGTTTGCGGTGAACGTATCGACATTGGGGCTTACGAATACACTGCTACAGGCACTGAGGAAATGACACAAAACGACCAGTTTATTCGTGTCGTCGGCAATCCCATCACAACCTCAAGTTATGTAGAAATCAACATTGAAACCCCTTGCAGGGCAACTGCAAAAATTATCTCAATGGAAGGCAAGATATTGTTTAACAAGGATTTATGGATGACCCAGAAAGGTTTCAACCGTATTGGGATAGGGGAGATGTTTGACTTGCTTTCGCAAGGGACTTATCTCTTGGTAATCAAGACGAAGGACAAGGTTTTGGTGTCAAAAGTTGTCAAGTGAGGTATGGTTTTTTAGTTTTTTCAAAAATTCGAATAATATGCCACAATCCCCCTTTTATCCCGTTATCCGACTGAATCCCGGCAAAGATGATGCCTTGCGTCGCTTCCACCCTTGGGTGTTTTCGGGTGCCATCCACGATGCCGCCAAAGGCTTGCAGGCTGGCGACACGGTCACTGTGACCGATTATAATGGCGAAATCCTCGGCACCGGCTTTTGCGAGTCGGAGAGCATTGCCGTGAAGATGCTCAGTTTCGAGAATTGCAGAATCGATGAATGGTTTTTCCTCGATAAGCTCAACCATGCCTACGAAGTCCGCAAAATCATGGGCTTGACCGACAATCCGCACACCAACTGCTTCCGCCTCGTCCATTCCGAGGGCGACGGTTTGGCTGGCCTGATTGTTGACATCTACGGCCACACCGCCGTGGTGCAGGCCCAAACCGAAGGCATGGCGCTTCATTTGAAAGAGATTGTCCGCGCCCTGAAACTCATGCCCGACCTTGGACTGCAGGCCATCTACAACAAAAGTGCTGAAGCCATGCAGCGCATGGGCAAGGAAGACGCCATCATTGAGGATGGCTATCTGCTTGGAGGCCAACTTGATGAAGTGATTTTGGAGAACGACAGCCGTTTTTTGCCCAACTGGGAAGAAGGCCAAAAAACGGGCTTTTTCCTCGACCAACGCGAAAACCGCGAACTTGTGCGCCATTTTGCTAAGGGCAAGACCGTACTCAACGCTTTCGGATATACGGGCGGTTTTTCAGTTACGGCACTGAAAGGCGGCGCACGTCGGGCCATCACCGTGGATTCGTCGAAAAAGGCCATCGCCGCAGCAGAGGCCAATTTGAAGTTGAATGACTATTCCATTGAGGAAAATCCTTGCTATGTTGCCGACATGAAAGATTATGTGACCGACATGCGCGAAGGTGCTTTCGACCTCATCATCCTCGACCCGCCAGCGTTTGCCAAGCGCCACCAAGACCGACATCGTGGCTTGGGTGGCTACAAGTTCATCAATGCGGAAGCCATCAAGCGCATTGCCAAGGGCGGGCTACTGTTCACTTTCAGTTGCTCGCAGGCTGTCGACAAGGCCACTTTCCAAGGCATTGTCACTGCCGCCGCGATTGAGGCTAAGCGCAATGTGCGCATCATCGACCAACTTTCGCAGCCTGCCGACCATCCCATCAACATTTTCCACCCCGAAGGGGCATACTTGAAGGGTTTGCTGCTCTATGTGGAATAAAAAAAATCGGGCTGAATCTCAGCCCGATTTTGTTTTCATCTGCCACCCAAGAACGATCCGGGTTTGTTCGGATGATTCGGCGTTTGCCTTGTCGACTTCGGCATCGCTTTGCTGACGCGCTTCAGATAGGCCCGCTCCACAAAGTTGACATCGTATTCGTTTTCATAGATGAAAGAATTGTCGGTAATGTCGGAAACCTTCATCATGAAAGTGCGCATATACTCGTATGGATAGGTGTATCTCGTCTTCATAATCAGCGACGACTCGCTTGCGTCGTAAGTGTAGGTGAAGGTATAAACCATCACAGTGTCAGGACGATAGATGTACGAATCGTACTCTTGGGTTTCCTCGTTATACAGCCACACGGTGTCGATGGCACTATCGCGCATCTCGCCGGTCTTGTTTTCTCTGAAAACCAAATGGATGCCATTGCAGGTATCGTTGGGGTCATAGATATGGGTTTCCATAGAACCCGCAATCGGGTTGCCTGCAAAGTCAATGTTGTAATACTCAATTTTTTCCACACCCCAAGTGCCAACAAAAGTCTTGTAATTGGTTTTGTTGCACGAGGTGAACATCAAGGCCGCGATGGCCAAGATCGCAAATAAGGTCAGTTTTTTCATTTTTATTGTAATTTGTTGTTAATTAATTGATTCGGTTCAAGAAAAAACGTTCAAAGAAAGGCGTTGGCTCCGAGAAATGGTTGGTCCACGAAGCCACAATATTGGTGTCCGTTATCTCCTCGATGACCATATCCGCACTCGTCGCGTCTGAGAATGTGGAAATGATCCATGAGGTATTGTAAATCGTAAGTATCTGGTTTGCTGAGTTATAGTCGTAATTGCAATTGAACTTCTTGATTAAGGCTGGACTGTCGTTCAGCAGCAAACGTCCTGAGCCGTCGGCATTGAAATACACCTCGTAGCCACGACCCGTTGCCACCTCATAATGCAAAGTGTCCCACTGCTCCGCGCCAGTGCTGTCGGTGCGGCAACTGATGTATTGCTCACAGCCCCAATGACCTACGATGGGCGAACCCTCATACTTGTTTGGTTTGCGGCAGGAAGTCACCGCTACCAAAACCACGGCCATCAAAGCCAAAAATCCGAAATGAGTCTTTTTTTCCATACGAAATTGGTTGCAAAAATAGGATTTATTCAAATATCGCGCCAAAATTTCTAATTTTGCTGTCTAATTTTCAAGAAAATGAAACGTAAAATCCACCTTATTATTATATTGGCTCTCCAAATGACCTTGCCTTCGATGGCGCAAGACACGCTTACTGTGATGCAATATAATCTGCTGAATTACGGCAACTACAACAGCGGTTTCGCCGAATGTTTCGAGACCAACAACAACACCCAACGCAAGGACGAATGTATCCGCACCATTGTCAATTATGTGAAGCCTGACATTTTCACCGTTTGTGAGTTTGGTGCTACCCAGGCACTCCAAAATGCATTCATCAGCCACAACCTCAACATCAATGGCGCAAACTATTGGCAATCAGACAATATCATCAACTATGCACACAGCAATATTATCAATCACATTTTTTATGACTCACGAAAAATGGGCCTGAAAAAGCATGTGGCTTTGCGTACCAATCCGCGCGATACGGATGTTTACGAACTGTATTTGAAAACACCGAGTTTGGCTGCAGGCGACACCATCAAATTGGTGTGCATTGTGGCGCATCCCAAGGCGGGACAAGGCTACGAGGCCTCGCGCCGCGCCCAAATGCAGATAGCGATGGATTATGTCAATCAACACTATCCAACTGACAATGTGCTGATTATGGGTGATTTCAATATGTATGGCGCGAGCGAGAGCGGCTATCGACTGCTCACCCAAACCTACAGCAACCCTAACATTTGTTTCGTCGACCCGGTTGGCATGGCAGGCGTGGGCGAGTGGAACAACAACAGTCAGTTTGCCCCGTTTCATACGCAGTCCACGCGCAGTTATTCCGATGAATGTTTTTCCCCAGGAGGTTTGGACGACCGCTTCGATTTCATTCTGATGGCGGATGAAATCAAGTTCAGTTACAACCACTTGCGCTATGTGAACAATTCCTATAATGCCGTGGGCAACGATGGCCATCATTTCAATATGAGCGTCGACCAAGGCTACAACGCATCGGTGCCTGCTGCCGTCGCGGAAGCCCTTTTCGATGCCTCTGACCACCTCCCCGTGACGATGAAAATCGCGGTGGATGCAAAACTTGGTGTGGATGAGGCTGAAGAAGCGGCATTGCAGGCTTTTTTGGCTCCCAATCCCGCCACTGATATGACCCAAGTCAGTTTTTTCAATCCATCAGACGGGGAAATCAGTTTTGAAGTGTATTCGCTTCAAGGCCAAAGGGTTTCGAGAGCCACGAACCATTACAACATCGGTTCGCAACAGTTTGAACTTGACCTTCACGACATCCCGAATGGTTTTTATCTGCTTCGGATGAGCCATAGTGATGGCTGGAAACAAACCTTGAAAATGGTGAAAAACTGAGAAATTACCGTATAAAGCCCCATAACCCTATAAAAAAACCGAGTTACGGCGGATTATAGCGTATTTTTTACCGTATAAAGCCCCATAACTCGATTTTCTGTTTCGTTTTTATTCCTTGAACAGGTCTTCCATCGTTACCACCTGTTGGACAATTCCCGCGTGGGCGGTGCGCTTCAGTCCGTAAGTGGTCACTAAGGTGATATGCACGGCTTTCCGCGTCTTGGTGATTTCAACAAATTTGCTCCTGCGATGGCGAATTCGTTCCTCTTCTTTGGCCGTCATCAAGAAATCAGAATCGGCGTATTTCATCTCGCAAAGGTTGATGACCTTGTCGTTGCGGTCGATGAGCAGGTCGATTTGTGCGCCCTCCTCCTTTTCTTCGCCTTCTTCTTGCTCTTTCTTAGGCTGATACGTCCACGAATACACCTGACTCGACACGCCCGCAATGCCCAATGCCTGCTTGATTTGCGGCACGTGCCAGAGGCAAACCCGCTCGAAAGCCAATCCCGCCCAAGTGTTGTGGACGGGCGACTCCAACTTGGTGCTCCAATAATGCTCGTCTGCCCCTTTGTTGTTTTTCATAAAACTGAAATAGAACAAGGTGAACGGGTCGATGAGTTGATACAGCGTGCTTCGTTCCTTCTTGCCGAGGCAGGCATATCGGCGTATGAAACCGCTCAATTCCAAGTCGTCGAGGCGTTTGGTGAGGGTGCCGCTGCTCGTTTTCCCGATGATTTCCTCCATTTCGGTGCGCGTCATCCCGACTTTTTTCTCGCCCAAGGCTTCCACGATGGACAGATACGGCTCCGTGTTCTCAAAAAGCGAGGCGTACAGGTCGTTGAACTCGCCTTTCAGTTTGCCGTCGGTGCCGAAACACAGCCTGTCGATGTTTTGCGCGAGGCTGTATTCGCGGTTGAGCAGGCTCCAATAATACGGCACGCCGCCTAAAATCATATAAGCCTCCGTGATTTCCTTTCGCGACATATTCAGGCCAGCGACTTCGGCATAATGCTCACATTCAGCAAGATTGAACGGGGCGAGGTGGATGCGCTCGGTGAGGCGGTTGTGCAGTCCGCCACGGTTGCGGAAGATTTTCTTCGTAATCCAAGAACTGCTGCTGCCGCAAACGATGAGCACGATGTCTTTTTCGCAGCGGGCGGTGGCCCAACTGTTCCAGAAATGCTCCAACGCACTGACGAAATTCGACTTGGGCGTGTCCATCCACGACAACTCGTCCAAAAACACCACTTTTTTCTGCTCCGTCCGTTCCGAAAGCACTTCCTCCAACATTCCGAAGGCCTCCATCCACGAGCGCGGGATGTGGAAACGCTTGCCGCTGGCGCGTTGCAAAGAGTCGCGGAAGCCCGCCAACTGCTTCGACAAAGGTGCCTTGGCAAATCCAGTGTGCTGAAAGGCAAACTGATAGTTGAAGGTTTCGCGGATGAGGTAGGTCTTGCCCACACGCCGCCGTCCGTAGACGGCGCAGAATTGGGCTTCCTCTTTTTCCAACAGGTTACGCAAAATGGCTTGCTCCTTTTTCCTTCCAATCAACATAGCGCATCATTTTTCTTGTTTTCGATGCAAAAATAGGGAAAATTACCGTATAGCCCCCCATAACTCA
>CACXQO010000042.1 GCA_902769815.1 uncultured Bacteroidia bacterium
GTGTCTTATCCCTTTGTCATCAGCGATTTTGCCAGTCGATACGGTTTTTCCATCGTTGAGGTGTTCCATACCTTGAAAATCCTTGAAAAAGAGGGTATTCTCGTACTTTCCGACAGTTTCGACGAACCATCAAAAGTGATGATAAAAGCCACACGCGACGAGATTTACGGTTTTCAGGTCAATAATCCGCAGTTTGGCGAATTGATTAAGCTCATGTTCCGAAGTTTGCCGGGGGTGATGACGGATTTTGTGAAGATAAATGAAGACATGATGGCCAAGAAAATCGGCTTGACGACGGAAAAGGTGGTCGAGCAACTGAAGAAATTAGAGGCTTATCATTTTCTGACTTATGTCCCGCGCAACGACAAACCTAAAGTGCTTTTTCTTTCGGAATTTGTTGATACAAAGCATTTTAATCTGTCAAAGGAAAACTATCACGACCGCAAGCGCGAGGCCGAGTTGCGCGTGAAAGCCGTGATTGACTTTGTAAACAACGGCGATGAATGTCGCAGCGTGCAGTTATTGCGCTATTTCAACGAGAAAACCAGCAAAACATGTGGCCGTTGCGATGTTTGCCAGAAACAAGCCAAAAACCGAGTGCCTTACGGTACGATTGAGGAGAAAGTAAGGAGCGTGATGCGCGAGGAGAGCCAGTCGGTGGGGGATGTGTTGTCGCAATGCAGGGAATATGATGATGATAAAGTGCTGGATTCCATTCGTTTCCTTATCGACAACGATGTGATTCAGATGGATGGCGAGGGCAAGGTGAAGCGCAAGAAGAAATAAAAAAAGCCGCCATAACTGACGGCTTTTTGTTTTGGTTTGTTACTCTTAATCCATAATGTTTGCAGCGGGTTTGAATTTCACAACCTTCTTCGCAGCAATATTAATGTTCATACCCGTTCTTGGGTTGCGGCCTTGTCTGGCGGGGCGTTCAACACAGCCCAAAGTTCCAAGTCCGACGAGGGCGATTTTGCCGCCGTTCTTCAGTTCAGTTTTCGTTACATCCATGATAGCATCAATGGCCTTTCTAGCATCAACCTTGGTCATGCCTGCCTTTTCGGCTACGGCGTTGATTAATTCGACTTTATTCATCTTTTAGTATAATTAGTGGTTAAACTTTGACCCGACAAAAATAGTGTATTTTTGACAAATGCAAGTGTTTTTGATGAAAAATGTGTTATTTTTATCAAAAAAAACATAAAAAAACCGAAAAACAGCCTATTTTGCTCATTCACCGACCGTTTTCCAAATGCCATCAAGCACTTTTCCTCTCAAAAAATCGGCGATGGGCAAGGCTTTTTTGCCGGATTGCTGAATTTGGGTCAATTGGATGAAACCGTCCTTTAAAGCCACTTTGAGATGTTTTTTGTTGTCGGTGACGACCTGCCCAATAGGGAAGTCGTGTTTGCCTGTTTCTATTTCTGAAGCGAAAACCTTCAGTTCGACGGTTTCTCCATTTTCGGAAATGAGTCGAGTGTGGGCGGCTGGGTAGGGCGACAGACCTCTAATGTGATTGTAGACGGTTTTGCAGTCGAGGCTCCAATCAATATCACAAAATTCTTTCGTGATTTTCGGGGCGGGCTTTAATTGTTGGTTTTCAGTTAGTTCGTCTTGTGGTTGCGCACTTGCTTCTCCGTTTTCTATTTTTCGGATGGTTTCAACGACGACCTTGTTGCCCAGCAACATCAATTCGTCATGGAGTTCGCCGGCGGTTTCGTCGGGACGGATGCCAACTTTCTCGCGCATGATGACGGCTCCCTTGTCGATTTCCTCGTTGAGGAAGAAAGTGGTCAGTCCGGTTTCGGTTTCGCCGTTGATGATGGCAAAGTTGATGGGTGCTGCGCCACGATATTGGGGTAAAAGTGAAGCATGAAGATTGAAGGTGCCGAGTTCAGGCATTTGCCAAACTACAGAAGGTAACATCCTGAAAGCCACTACAATAAAAAGATTGGCTTGATAGGAAGCCAGTTGTTGCAAGAAATCAGGGTCTTTCAGTTTTTCGGGTTGCAGCAAGGGCAGTCCATGCTCCAATGCGGTTTTTTTCACGTCGGAGTATTGGATTTTGCGTCCGCGTCCTGCGGGTTTGTCGGGCATGGTGACGACAACGGCCACCTCATATCCAGCGGCAATTATGGCCTCCAGTTGCGAGGCTGCAAATTCGGGTGTACCGAAATAGGCGATTCTGATGTTTTTTTTCATGGCTTGTCAAAAAAAAGCCTGACCAATTTAAGGCCAGGCAACATAACAAAATAAATATATGAAAATCTCATTTCATTTTCTCTTCGAGGTTGGCGATGTTCTTGCTGATTTCAAAGGCTTCGTTGCTCAACGGGAAGTCTTTCTTCAACAGTTTGTAGGTTTCCAAAGCCTTGGCGTTGTTGCCCATGATTTCGTGGGTCATGCCCAACTTGACGAGGAACATCGGCGTAGTGAAATCGTTGGGGTTTTTCTTGGTGGCCTTGTCGTAATAGGCAATGGCATTTTGTTGGTCGCCAAGTTCGAGGTAGCAGTCGCCGATAAGACCTAAAGCCATAGCCGACAGAATCTTGTCGTCGTTAGTGTACTTCTTCAGATACTCGATGGCTTGGTTGTAGTTGCCTTGTTTCAGGTAGCAAAGTCCAGCATAATAGGCAGCCAGCTTGCCGGCCTTGGTTGAGCCGTAGTCTTTCACGATGTCGAGGAAACCTGGCTTTTCGCCGTCGCCGTTAAGGGCTGTGGCGTAGTTTTCATTTTCCATGTAATATGAAGCGAAATCAACGGCTTGCGAGGCTTGTGTCTCAAAGTTGATTTCCTGCGGATAACTCAGGTTCTTGGCGGTTTCGTTGCGTTTCTTGTTGTAGTTGGTGATGCCATAGATGACGAAAGCGGCGACCAACAGGCCAATGAGGATGATCCACAGGGTCTTCTGGTTGTTTTCAATCCAAAGTTCGGTTTTGCTTAAGGCTACTTCTACGTTCTCGAGCCTTTCATCTCCTTGTTTTGTTGTCTCTTGTTGTTTTGCCATAACTGTTCAAAATTTTGCGTGCAAAAGTACGCTTTTTCGGCTTACGATACACCAATTTTTTGTTTTTTTTCTTTTTTTGTATTTTTGCGCAACTTTTCACCATCAAACAAATGACCATGACACCACACGATACAGCCCTACTCGGTTTTCTCAGCCAGTTCATCACCGACGAGCGAAAGCAGCGCTTTGAGGATGTGCTCGACTACCGCACACGACATCTCACCGTCGTTTTGGAGGACATTTTTCAGCCTCACAATGCCAGTGCGGTGCTTCGCAGTTGCGATTTGCGGGGCATTCAAGACATACACATTGTGGAAAACAATTACCAGTATGACGTGAATCCCGATGTGGTGTTGGGCAGCACAAAATGGCTTGACCTATATCATTATAATGAAAAAGAGTTTAACACGCCTGCTGCCTTCGAGCATTTGCACGACAAGGGCTACAAGATTGTGGCGACTTGCCCGCACCGCGACGACTTCACTCCCGACACTTTGCCGCTCGACCAGCCCATCGCCTTGGTTTTCGGAACGGAAAAATTAGGTCTTTCGGACTATGCCGTGGAAAATGCCGATATGCATGTTCGTATTCCAATGTTCGGATTTACTGAGAGTTACAATATTAGCGTTTCGGCCGCATTGCTCCTTTATTCGCTGACCAACCGCTTGCACGTTTCCTCAGACATCGACTGGCATCTTTCCGAGGTGGAACGCAACGAATTGCGCCTGCAATGGACACGCCGCACCCTCAGCCGCATCCGTCAATACGAGCGGAAATTCAAGGAATTGCATCCAGAGTTTTCGGAAAATTGATTCAATAATAGACCGTCTTGGTCCGTTTTCCCGTTCCGTTGCAAGTGGGGCAAAGTTTTGTTCCGTGGCAAATGGGACATTCTTCCTGCTTGTTGGTGTAAGGGTTGATGCGCTTTCCTTTGCCTCGGCACGACTCGCAATTCTTTGAGCCGTGGCAACTTGGGCAGTTTTCAGTCCTGTTGTAAGAACGCTGATTTGAATTGTTGCCGTTTCCCGATGGGTTGCCTGACGATGTGCCGCTTGACTCTTCCGGATGGTAATTCTGCGTCAATGGGCGACCTTTTATGACGGGAATCTCAATCAGCACATGCGTACCGTTGATTTCCGTTTCGTTGGTCAGCCTGATTTTGAAACTTTGGCTCACATACGCAGTTATCTTGCCTTTGCCAACGGTTGCGGTGCCTTCATAAATGCGTTCTCCTTCCTCGTTGGTCGACTTGTATTTGCAAAGCGTGCCGAAATAAATGGTCATTCGGTCCTCGTAGATTTCGACCTTTTCGTTGGCGTCGAAACTGGAGCCGACCTCGTAGCCATTAATCAAATCCTTGGCTTTGGTGCCTTGGATCTTGTAAACGCCCTGATAGAGCAAGTTGGATTTTTCCTGTGCCAACAGATTGCCAGAGGTCAAAAATAGGCAAACTGTCACCAAAATCATGGGCAATCCGTATTTTTTCAATGCTTTCATCATTTCTCCTTTCTCTTGTGCCGAAGCCATTTCGCCGCTGCAAAATGTGTACCAACTTTGGCTTGTCGGCCGATTGACAAGGCAAAATTAGGAAATAATTTGGATTTGTGTGAGATTTTGTAAAAAAATATGGTCAAATGGTGTGGAATTGGTTTCTTTTCCCTACTTTTGCCCCAAATCAAAACATGACATTATGATTAAAATCCACAATTTAGGCTTGGCCGACAGCGTTTTCAACCAGTTCATGGCCGAACTGCGCGATTCCACCATCCAACAAGACCGTATGCGTTTCCGCCGCAACCTTGAGCGCATCGGCGAAATCATGGCCTACGAAATCAGCAAGACTTTTGAGTATGAAGCCGAAGATGTGTACACACCTTTGGGAATCAAGACGATACGAACTTTGAGAGAGCAACCCGTGATTGCCACCATCTTGCGTGCTGGATTGCCGTTCCACAACGGAATGTTGAACATGCTCGACCATGCCGACAGCGCTTTCATCGCAGCTTATCGCAAATACGACAAGAACGAGGAAGATTCCGAAATCCGCGTTGAGTATTATTCCTCGCCCGATTTGGAGGGTCGCATCCTCATCCTTTGCGACCCGCTTTTGGCCACAGGCGAATCCATCGTTAAGACCTTGAATGGCCTGATGGAGGACATGATGCCCAAGGAGATTCATATTGCCGTTGCCGTGGCTTCGCAAGATGGCTTGGACTATGTGGAGCGCACCATGTCGCGACTTCCCGTCTCTATCTGGGTAGGCAGTGTCGATGTGGAACTTACAGCTCGCGCCTACGTTGTGCCGGGCATTGGCGATGTGGGTGATTTGTCATACGGCGAAAAGAGATCATCTTAAAATCATATACTATGGCAGAAGAAAAGAAAAAGCGCGATGGCTTTGGCTCGAAATTGGGTATCATTGCAGCCGCTGCGGGTTCGGCCATCGGTTTAGGCAACATCTATCGTTTTCCTTGCGAGTTGGGCGACAATGGTGGGGCGGCGTTCCTCTTGGTTTATCTCGTCATGGTCATTCTCCTCGGCATTCCCGTGATGCTTTCGGAGCTGGTCATTGGTCGTCGTTCCCAAAGCAACATAGTCGGAGCCTTCAAGAAGTTGGCACCTAAATCGGGTTGGCCTTTAGTCGGTTACATGGGCGTTTTGTGCGGCCTCATCATTTTCGCGTTCTATACCACTGTGGCGGGATGGACCTTGGAATACATCTTCAAGGCCGTGACCAACTCGTTCCACGGCAAGGATTTGGCCGCTATGCAGCAAGATTTTGCCGATTTCCATAACTTGGGTTGGCTCAATGTGATATTGCAGGCCATGTTCATCTTCCTTACGGGGTATGTGGTCTTCCGAGGCGTGCAAAACGGCATCGAGAAATACTCAAAAATCCTAATGCCGCTGCTCTTGGTCATCCTTATCATCCTTGGCATACGTTCCGCCACCTTGCCGGGAGCCCACGATGGCTTGGCTTTCCTCTTTAAGATTGATTTCTCGAAGATTACGGGTGAAGTGCTCATTGATGCTTTGGGACAAAGTTTCTTCTCGTTGAGCCTCGGCATGGGTGTGCTCATCACATACGGTTCATACGTGAAGAAAACCGACAACCTGACTTCCACGGCCTTTTCCGTGATATTTGCCGACACTTTGGTTGCAGTGCTGGCCGGAATCGTCATTTTCCCTGCGGCTTTCTCGTTTGGCATCCGTCCGACGGCAGGCATGGGGTTGGTGTTCAATACGATACCAATGATTTTCAACCAGATGACGGGAGGATATATCTTCTGCATCATCTTCTTCGTGCTCTTGGCCATTGCCGCACTGACTTCCACGATTTCGCTGCTTGAAGTCATCGTGGCCTTCCTTTCCGAAGAGTTGCACCTCAACAGAAAGAAAGCCACAGTCTTGGCTTGTGTCGCCACGCTTTTCCTTGGCGCTTTCGCCTCATTGAGCCTTATGGAACACACTCCTTTTGCCATTGGAGGCAAGACTGTTTTCGACCTGATGGACTTCGTCTCGTCCAACATTCTGCTGCCTTTCGGCGGATTGCTGATTGTTATTTTTGTTGGCTGGAAATTGGGCAAGCAGAAGTTTTTTGATGAGGTATCGAATGAGGGCACGTTGAAGTCGTCACTTAAGACATTCTTTTTCTTCATTATCAGATACTTGGCTCCTGTAGCCATCGCCTTCATCTTTGTCAGTGGACTGATTAAGTGACGGATATGAACTCTTTGCGCGATTGGTTGACATTCAGTAAAGGCGAGCGTGTAGCCATTATTTCCATTTTGGCCATCATCGTTGCATTGATTTTGGTTAGTGTGTTTCGACCTTGGCCAAAATCGTTAGATGAGAAATCATTACACAATTTGGATTCCTTGTTGGCCTTGCGGCAGCAAGCCATTGAGGAGCAGCAAAGCAAAAAGGCAGAATCGACTCCCGAAGTGGCCGAATTGCATCCTTTTCCCTTCAATCCCAATACCTTGACCGAAGACGAATGGAAAAAAATCGGCTTGACAGACAGGCAGATACGCAACATTATGAACTATCAGGCCAAAGGTGGCAAGTTCTACTCGAAAAACGACCTTGCCAAACTCTACACTATCAGCGAGGAGGACTTCGCGCAGTTGGAGCCGTTTATCGTGTTGCCTGAGATTTCGCGAGGCACGAGCAACAAGGCTTCGGAGAAAAAGCAAGAGAATCAGCAATTTGAGGAAAAGCCCAAGCCCGAAAAGAAGCCCATTCCCATTGTCGACCTGAACACTGTTGATTCGACCACTTTGGTGGAACTGCCGCAAATCGGGCCATTCATGGCTTTGCGAATCATCGAATTCCGCGACAGGTTGGGCGGCTTCATCGACAAGGAGCAACTCCGCGACGTGAAGGGCATGGACTCAGCGCGTTTCGCCACGATACAGCCGTATATTAATATAGGTGATGCCGAAACGCGCAAAATCGACATCAACCGCGCCGATTTCAAGGCTTTGGTGCATCATCCCTATCTCAATTACGAGCAAGTGAAACGCATTTTCAACCAGCGCGAGAAACGTGGCATGATCAAAAACTGGGTGCAGTTGGAGGCACTTATCAAGGATGAGGGGGAGGTGAATCCTTTATTGGAACATTATGTGAAGTTTTGAGTTGCTTTGTACTTATGAAACGTCTGTTTTACATCGGTTTGGTTTTGTTGGGCTTTTTGGCGGCTTGCACCCAAACCGACTTTTTGTCGCCTACCGACGTTAAAGATGCGGAATACGCTTTGCTAATCGACTCGGTGGAAGCCGTATTTGACGGCTCCAAGTACCATGACTTCACGGATTCCGTCGTAAGTCCTGCCATGGATTTTTACTCAAAGAGCGACACACCTCGTGATTATTGGATGCAGGCGCGGTGCCATTACCTGACGGGGTGCCTGCTTTTTGACAACAACAAACTTTCGGAAAATGCAACGACGTATTTCGTGGAAGCCCTGAACATCTTGGACACCCATTTCGATGCCCGTCAGGCACCCGTTGGAAGGCTTTACAGCAAGATTTGTATCATCCTTTCGCGTTTGGCTTTCAATTTCTCCGACGAGCAATGCAGCACGAAGTTTGCCCGCTTGGGCTTGGATTGCGCCTCATCTGTTGGCGACACGACTTGGATGCTCCGCTCGATGGCCAACCTCGGTTTGCTTTACGAGCGTTTCGGGAAACCCGGAGAGGGCGACACAGCCTATTTTTATTGTGACGAAGGCCTCCGCATCGCCAATGCCGACCGTTTTCCTTACGAAACGGCATTGTTGGAAAACTCACTCGCCAATAGTTTGCGGCACAGCCATCAATACGATTCCGCCATCTATTATTTTGAGCGGAGTTTTGCCTTGGTAGACAATGACTGCCAGCTGTTTCACAAAAACGCGATTGAAAAGGCCTTTGTCCACTATCGGGCGCGTGACTATGCGGCGGCTTTGGCTGATTTGGGAGTCGCCTATCAATCGAAGGATGAGAACATTAAGACGCAGGCTGCTTACGGTTTGGCCGATTGTTATGAGGAATTGGGCGACACGTTGAGGGCAATGCCTTATTACGCTTTAGTGAAGGCACAGGAGGAAAAACGGGTGACCGAATTGAACCACAACGCCGAGGTGCTTTCGGTGCTGAACGCCTATTTGAAGGAAAGGGAGCCGCAGAAAGGTGGGAAAACGCTGCTTTGGGTGCTGGTGTTTCTCGCTATGGCGGCCACTTTTGCAGGCTACCATCACGTCTATCGTAAAAGGATGACCCGAAAACATGAAGCCATCGAGCGCGACCTGCACGAGGCACATGGGGCTTTGGAAATGCAGGCGCAAGAAGCCTTGAGGATGAAGGTGCAGGCCATCTACGGCGACAAGCGCAACAACACTTTTAGCCGTATTCTTGAAGTGTTCAACACGACCTATCCTGAAGCCTTGACGAAACTGAAGGCTGCCCATCCCGACCTGAACGAAACCGAACTCGACATTTGTGTGCTTTCCATGTTCCCTTTCCGCACGAAGGAAATCGCCGACATCCTCGACCTGCGCGAAAACACCGTCTCGAAATACCGCACTTCCATCAAGCGAAAGACGCAAGCCGATTCGTTTGAGGTGCTTTGGAGGCGGTTTGTCGGGTGACAAAATTCGTTTAATTCGCCTAATTCGCCGTTGTTTTTGTCGGCAAATGAAACGAATTTTGCGAATTTATAATGGATTTCCAACAACTTTTTAGTGGAAAAATTTTTCGTAATCTGTTGACAATCAATATTGATTTCTGAAAAAATAGTGGATTGGCCGATGGAATTGGCTTTTTTGGCGGATTTTTGCTATAATTTTGTGTCGCAAATTCAAAAACAAAAACTATGGACAAGATTTTTAAACTTTCGGTTGCTTTTGCTCTCGCATTGTTTGTCGGGGGCAAGGCTTTGGGGCAGGAGTGGGAATTTGCCGACGAGTTCTCTTATTCCAGCAATGAGTGCATGACAAATTTTGATGCGACAGAATTGTCTGATGGAACAATCGCTGTCAGTTCGGTGCATTATTTCAAGAGCGGTGAGGGTGACTTCTATTCTTATCATTCAGCGGCCAGAAAGTTGTCTGCCGATGGCGAATTGTTGGCTGAAAAAAGCCATTTCAGAGAAAGTTATTTCTCCCCGAATATCCCTTATCTCATGGAAAATCCAAATGGCGGGCTTTACATGCTGGCAACCTACAGTCCCGACCACGACTATACCTATTTCAACTATTTCAAAAACTACGACAACCCACCCGACAAAGCCATTATCGGTCTGTACAAATTGGATGAAAACCTCGAAATTGAAGCGAGTTATGAGCATGACTTTGTGATAGATACCTTTGAGAAACATGATTCCCAATGGAATTACCTGCCAAATCATTACAGTGGTGAAATCTATGTCTTTTCGGCTTTTGAGGATGAAGGAAGCATTGTCGGCGGTTATATAAAGACCATTAGTCATGGGAATGAAAACCAAGACTGGCACGATTCCATCTTTTTCTTCAGAATGAGTTTTGAAGGTGAATTTGAAGACTTCACTGGTTATGAGATGACGACAAGAGGCGGAGCGGTTTCGTTTGTCTATCGGCGCAACCATATCGAAAAAGATGATTCGGGGTATCTTTTCTACATTCAGGGAAATAGTTGCTTGGCCGGGTTTTCGCCAAATGTCAACAGGAAAGGCTGTGTTTTTAGGTTGGATGAGCATCTTAATGTTTTGAACGTAAGAGAGTTTCGACATGCCGATTACAGCCAAATGCCGGAAAACACTTTCTATAATATCACCGTCAAACGCAGCAAACATAACACGACCTATCTTGCTACTTCGTCAAAATCGAAGTCAGACCCAAGCAACGACGAGGATTGCCGTTTGTATGAGTATGACGACAGCGGCACATCGGTTTCCGTGGCAAATTATATCATTAAGGGAACCGACCAATGGGACATGCCTGCCATGTTGAAAGGCGTGGATGTGGCTGATGACAACTCAGTGTTTTTTGCATACACTTTGAATGTTGGCTTTATGAATGACCTTGATTCATGGATGATGATTGAGCGTTTGGACACTAATCTTGACACAATTTCAACGGTGTATTACGATTTAGGAGGATATGACAACATCCACAGTGAGGCATACTGCATCACTGCAACTGTCGATGGCGGTGTTTTACTGACTTTTTCATCAGTAAACCTCAACAACACCGACCAGCATTGGACCACCGTCACAAAATTCCCCTCCGAGGCCTTTGT
>CACXQO010000043.1 GCA_902769815.1 uncultured Bacteroidia bacterium
GAAATGATAGCCGTCGTATTGCAGTTTCAGTATGCCTATCATTTCCTCTTTTGCGCGATGGTATTCGTCGGCAAGCATTTGTATGTCTTGGTCGAAGATATTCAACAGCTCTTCAGTAGTGATGCCGCAGAGTGCAGAGTATTGTGGCATCATGGAGATATTGCGGAGGTTGTTCAGGGTGGAGAAGATGCTGAGCTGTGAGAACTTGGTGATGCCCGTGATGAACACGAACTGCTCGTCCTTGTCGCACACTTTCACCATCTGGTAGAACTCCTGCATGATGCGGCGCACCTGCTCCAACTCTTCGGGCTTGTGCAGATAATCCAACAAGGGTGCATCGTATTCGTCCAAAATGACCACGGTCTTCAGACCCATGTCTTCATGTAGGCCTTGGATGAGTTCCTTGAACCTTGTGCCGGGCGAGCCTTCTGATTTCTGCCTCTTGTATTTCCTTTCGTGATAGTTCAGTTGGCTGTGCAGTTCCTCAATGATTTGTCCGATTTCGTATTTGTTCTTGCACGCGCTCATGTCGAAATGCAAGACAGGGTATTGTTTCCAGTCCTTTTCCAATTCGGCGATGGCCAAGCCCTCGAACAAGTCCTTCCGTCCCTCGAAGTAATACTTCAAGGTACTGCAAAGCAGGCTCTTGCCGAACCTGCGCGGGCGGCTGAGGAAGACGAATTGCGATTCTTGCGTCAGCCTATAGATAAGGTCTGTCTTGTCAATGTAGATGCGTCCGTCCTGACGGATGCGTTCAAAATCGGCGATGCCGGCGGTGTAGAGTCTCATGGGTAGCATGGCGATTCAATTGTTTTCGCTTGCAAAATTACCATTTTTTGGGGCTTTTTCATTATTACAACAACACATCTTTCATTCTACCTCCATTTTTTCCTCTCGCTCCTTCCTTGCCTTCAAATAACATGCCCTGCATAGCGGCTCGTAACTCTCTGTTTCTCCGAGCACAACCAGTTTGTCGCCAGCGATGGTGCGGTGTGAATATTGAGCTTGGCCACCGCAACGCACGCAGATGGCATGTACCTTGGTAACGTCCTCGGCAATGGCCATGAGTTTGGGCATGGGGCCGAAAGGATTGCCCATAAAGTCCATGTCCAAGCCCGCAATGATGACGCGCACACCTTGGTTGGCCAGTTGCTGGCACACGTTAGGCAACTCATCGTCAAGGAATTGCGCCTCATCTATGCCCACAACATCCACGTCGTTGGCATAGAACAGAATCTCGCTCGCGCTCTCCACGGGGATGGAGTGCAAGACTGTCGCGTTGTGCGACACCACGTCCTCCTCGCTGTAGCGCGTATCGACACCCGGCTTGAAGATTTCCACCTTCAGTTTAGCGATTTTGGCGCGTTTCAGCCGACGAATCAGTTCTTCGGTCTTGCCCGAAAACATGGAACCGCAAATGACCTCAATCCAGCCTTGCGACTTGTTGTGCGAATCTTTTTCGAGAAACATGTCAAGCGTTTTTAGATTATTTGTAATTTAGCCCCCTCATTGCGAGCAAAAATAAAGATAAATCCTATATGAACGACAAATTTAAGAACCAAAAAGAAAAATTGATTTCCATCAAGCACGAAATCAGTTTGTTATATCAACAAGTCAACTATCTTCTGAGGAACGAAAAACCTCTCGAACTGCTCGATTTGGATGTATTGATGAATCGCACACACACCCTTTATGACCAACTTTGCGCCATCAATTTGGGCGAGGAACCCGACAATGACGACCTTCCTTTCGATGCCGATGCCCTTTCAGGGATTTTTGGCGGCATGATGCAGGAGGATGAAGCCACTCCAGAGGTTGATCCTGCTCCCGAAGAGGAATCGCAGACAGAAGCGCAAGAGGAAATCACTACCGAAGAACTTTTCGGGATGCCGCAGGAGGAAACCCCAATTGAGGTGACAGAAGCCCCCGCTGAAGAAACTATTGGAGAAGTTGAGGAAACAGTTGCAGAAGTTCCAATGGAGCCTTTTGAAGAAACGATCGAGGAAACTACAGAGGAACCGGCTGAGGAAACGATTGAGGAAATTGCATTTGAACCTGTCGAGGAAACACCTACCGAAGAAAGGATGGAGGAAGTTTCAACGGAAACTGTCGAAGAAACAATTGAGGAAGTTACAACAGAACTTACAGTGGAAACACCTACCATGGAAACGGTTGAGGAAGGTTCAACGGAAACTATCCAGGAAACGATTGAGGAAGTTACCGAGGAATACGCTGAGGAAACACCTATTGAAGATTTTACGCAAACGGTTGAAAACAAGGAAGTAACGCCAGACGAAAAGCCATCAGAACTGCCATTGGGCGACGAGTACGGCTTCTTCTTCCATTTCGAGAATGTTCCCGAACAAGAAGAGAAAGTTGAAGAACAGGTGGAAGTGGAAGAGCCTGTTGCTGAGATGGTTGAACCTGCTGAAGACAAAGGTGAAGTGCGGTTTGAAACCGTGGAAAAAGACGGAAAGGTGATTCATTTCATGGAAGAGATTCCCGAGGAGGAGATTCCTGAGCGCGACCTTGTTCATGGTGACGACTTGATAAAGGACAATCCCTTGGAAATGCCAAAAATGGAAGTTGAAACCTTTGTGGATCAAGAACTTGAAAAGGAACGACAGACCTCTGAAACTATGATTGACTTCTTCAGTCAAGACGATACCGAGTTTGAGTTGTCGACACCAGAAACCTTGGGCGAGAAGATGATGCAAGAGGGTCATTCGCTGGCCGACAAGTTGCAGCAAAACCACGTCCGCGACCTGAAGTCAGTCATAGGAATCAACGACAAATTCCTGTTTGTCAACGAATTGTTTGGCGGAAGCATGGAAAAGTACAACAAGTCCATCGAGAACCTCAACGACCTGAAAACCCTGAACGGTGCCATGATTTACCTGAACGAGTTGAAGATTGAACTGCTGTGGAACAGCAGCAACGAGGCCTATCAGAAACTCAAGGACTTGGTTTCGCGCAAGTTTGAATCCTGACGGCCATGTCGAAACTCTACCTTGTGCCTACGCCAATCGGCAATTTGGAGGACATCACCCTGCGTGCCATCCGCGTCTTGAAGGAGGTGGATGGCATCCTCGCTGAGGACACACGCACTTCGGGCAATTTGCTTAAACATCTCGAAATCAGCAAGCCCATGACGGCTTTCCACATCCGCAACGAGCATCTTGTGGTGGAACGCATCGCCGACCGTATCGAGGCTGGCGAAACCTTGGCTTTGGTCACTGATGCTGGAACACCTGCCATCTCCGACCCGGGTTTTCTGCTTGTGCGCGAGTGCGTTAAGCGCAATATCGAGGTGGAATGTCTGCCCGGTCCTACAGCTTTCGTCCCAGCTTTGGTCAATTCGGGTTTGCCTGCCGAGAAATTCATTTTCGAGGGTTTTTTGCCCCATAAGAAAGGCCGCCAAACCAAGTTGAGAGAAGTGGCTGATTATCCTTACACGACCATCCTTTACGAGTCGCCATTCCGCCTGCTGAAGACCTTGGAACAATTGGCTGAGGTTTGCGGCACAAACCGAAAAGTTTGTGTATCAAGGGAATTGACGAAAATCCATGAGGAAAACGCCCGAGGCACTTTGGCCGAGGTGATGGAGCATTTCTCGAAAAAGGAAATAAAAGGAGAAATCGTCATTGTTCTTGAAGGTGCAACAACGATGACCAAAAAAAACACCTTGTCCGAAAATGACGATTTAGAGGATTAAAATCGCTTATTTGCCGAGCAGCTTTTGCCAAAAGTTCTGCTTTTCGGCACTACGGTCTTTTGCAAGTTGCCGTTGGTAAGTCTCAAGACGCACAGATAGGCTATGTTTCACGCCCTCAGAAGTATAGGTGGCACCGCTCACGGCATCCACTTCCTTGCTCAGGGCTTCGTCCACGGTCAGTCCGTCCCATGCCTCGAAAAGGCCGCCACTCTCCACACGTTGCGCGAACCGGGGCGTTTCCTGATGTTCCAGCAAAACCACATCCTTGACGCGACCATTGGCATCGAGGGCAATTAATAAAGGTGTGGGACCGTTGAAACCCTTCACCGCATCGGAAAACGGCGAGGAGTACAATACCGTGCCCAATACATGACCCGAAGCGTCTTTCACTTCGTAAAATGCAGTATCAATGGGCTGAACTTCAGCAGCTTCAGCGAAATAGGGGTTCACTTCGGAGAGCGGGATTTCGGGTAACTTGACAGGAATGGGGCCACAACTGGCAAAGGTCATCGCGCCAGCAATCAGCAAACCGCCAACAAGATTTCTAAGGGCTTTCATTGTCTTGACTTGAATTTTGCCGCAAAATTAGGAAAAACTTTCCACTTTTCGGCTTCCCACTTCCAACTTTTGACTACCTTTGTGCCATCTTAATTCGATAAACCCAATAACCTTCAGATTATGTTAGTCATCGGTATTGCTGGCGGCTCGGGTTCCGGAAAAACCACCGTCGTAAAGGAACTGGTTAGACAATTGCCAGACAATTCAGTATCAGTCATTTCGCAAGATGCGTATTACTTCGACAACGGCGACAAGTCGCCCGAGGAGAAGAAGCAAATCAACTTCGACCACCCCGATGCCATCGAGTGGGACCTGCTCATCGACCATCTCGACCGCCTCAAGAAGGGCGAAACCATCCCCATGCCGATTTACACTTATGTCACTTGCGCCCGATCGCAGGAAGTGATTTATGTGCATCCCACCGAGGTCATCATCGTGGAAGGCATCATGGTTTTGACCCAAGAAGAACTACGCAAACGCATGGATATCAAGGTGTTTGTCGATACCGACGGTGACGAGCGATTGATGCGCATCATCCGCCGCGACATCGCCGAGCGTGGGCGCACTTGGGAGGATGTGCTGCGCCACTACCAAACCTTTGTGAAACCCATGCACCAACAGTTCATCGAGCCAACCAAACGCACGGCTGACATCATCTTGCCGCGCGGGTCAAGCCCTGTGGTGGTGGATATTTTGGCCTCGCGGATTCGGATGCATTTGGGGAAGTAACTGAAAACCAACAGAAAACAAGAAAGCCGAGCGTTTCCGTTCGGCTTTTTACTTGTTGCCCAACCAGGATTCGAACCTAGACTAACTGATCCAGAGTCAGTTGTGCTGCCATTACACCATTGGGCATCAAAATCGGCTGCAAAAATACGTTTTTTTTAAATGCTGCAAGAAAAAAAAGGGATTTTTTTCGGAAAAATTTCGCTTGACTCGTGCCATCTGATATAAGCGACTCAAAATCAATATTTATTGAACCTCGACCCCCAGTTGTACGACAGCATGAAAGTGAGATAGAACCATTTGTTTCGTTCCGCAGCCATGATGGCAACTCCCAAGGGAAAATACTCGGCTTTCACGTCAAGATTGATGGACTGCACCCGTGTTCGCGACTTGCCGACCTCGAAACTGAGTCCCAGCGAGGCGTGTGCGCCGGGAGAAAACTTGGTTTCGGAAAGGCCTGTGATGAACGGTGCTCTGCCGAGGATGTCGATGTCTGACTGGAAGGTCTGCTCGTCGATTCTCTCGATGTATCCGCCCGAAGAAGTGGGTTGGTAGGTGACCACATAGTAATAATAGGGCTTGAGCAAAGCCAACGATGCGCCAAATTCGTAGGTCCAGCGCGTTTCGATGCCCCCCCAATAAGGTTTCCCGAAAATGCGTCGGCTTTCGCCATAACCGAAACGAAGGACAAAGGCATGGTTCAGCTTGCCGTAAACGAAAGGCCGCGTGTTGTATTGCGAGATGGTCACGGTCTTGATTTCCTTGGGCGAATGTAGCGAAACAGCTTCAGCAACCCAGTTCGTTGTCCGGTTGATGGTCTTGATTTTCCCGATGTTGAATCCTATCCCGAACCCTTGAGAATGGATGGCCACTTTGAAGGTGTTCTGGCGGGTGTAGACCAACCTTTCTTCAATGGGTTTGTCGTCATCACTTTGGATGTCAATGTTTTGTGCGGACAATAAAAAAGGGCACGCTCCCAAAAGCGTGAACATGAGGATGCGCAGCAAGGGTCGTTTGAGGGCAATCATGGCCATGCCTCCCAACACCTGTATTAATAGCGCGTTTCCTTGATGTACTTTTGCGATTCGCCGTAGGCGGGGCAACTCTTGCTCGACCCGCAGGAGGTCAGGATAATGCCTGAAACAAAGGCGATTAGCAGAGTGATGGCAAGTTTTTTCTTCATAGCTATGTAATTTGACTTGCAAAGTAACGGATTTTTTCGCGAATTATTACCATCTTTGCAGAAATTTTGTGGATATGGAAGTAAAGAAACCCAATATTGATGAAAGCTGGTATCAAGTGCTGCGACCTCAATTCGAGGCACCCTATTTCGCTGACCTGAAATCTTTTTTGGTGAGCGAGAAGCGGCAATACGCCGTCTATCCTCCCGGACCGTTGATTTTCAACGCTTTTAACCTCACGCCTTTCGACAAGGTGAAGGTCGTGATTTTGGGTCAAGACCCGTATCACGGCCCTGGACAGGCGCATGGCCTTTCGTTTTCTGTGCCTGATGGTGTGCCGTTCCCACCCAGTTTGCAGAACATTTTCAAGGAATTGCATGACGACTTGGGTGTGCCTATGGCGCGGTCGGGCAACTTGGAGAAATG
The DNA here is from genome assembly GCA_902769815.1 of uncultured Bacteroidia bacterium. Taxonomy (GTDB): domain Bacteria; phylum Bacteroidota; class Bacteroidia; order Bacteroidales; family F082; genus Limimorpha. Next base: position 6,607 of record CACXQO010000043.1, read on the forward strand.
GGCGAGGGAAGGGGTGTTGCTCTTGAACGCTTCATTGACGGTAAGGGCTGGACAAGCCGCCTCACACTCGCGCCACGGCTGGGAACAGTTCACCGACGCGGCCATCCGTGCCCTCTCGGAACAACGGGAGCATCTCGTCTTCATCCTTTGGGGCAACTACGCCATCGCCAAGCAGGCCTTGATTGACCCCTTCAAGCACTTGATTTTGAAATCGGTACACCCATCGCCGCTGTCGGCAAGCAGAGGGTTTTTCGGCTGCCATCATTTCTCGCAAACGAACAATTATCTGATACAGAATGGGATAGAACCTATTGATTGGTCTTTGTAATATGAAAGGAACTACGAATTACACGAATTTGGCGAAATGCTCTGCATTCGACGAAGTCAATGATTTTGCGGCTTGCGCCGCGAATGAATACGAATTGCTTCGCTATGCTTGCAAAGATGCGAATCGAGTTCCCTCAATTCGTGGAAATTCGGACGTTTACGTCCCAAATTCTGAATCCAAATTCGTATCATTCGTGTAATTCGTAGTTAAAAAACATCATTATATGAAACAAATCGTCTTTGCCACCAACAACAAGAACAAACTGCGCGAAATGCGTGAAATCATGGATGGCCTCTATGAGGTCTTGAGCCTTGAAGACATCGGCTGCCACGAGGAAATCATCGAGGACGCCGACACCATCGAGGGCAACGCCAAAATCAAGGCGGACTTTATTACGAGCCGCTACCACATCGACTGCTTCGCCGACGACACGGGCCTCGAAGTGGAAGCCTTGAACGGCGCGCCAGGCGTGTATTCGGCGCGTTATGCCGGCGAGCATTGCAGCTATCAGGATAACGTGGACAAAATGCTGGCCGCCATGAAAGGACAGACCAACCGTAAGGCGGCTTTCCGAACCTGCATTGCCTTGAACCTCAACGGAAAATCCTATTGTTTTGAAGGCCGCTGCGACGGAATCATCACCGAGCAGCAGCGCGGCACCGAAGGCTTCGGCTACGACCCCATCTTCCAGCCCGACGGCTACGATCAAACTTTCGCCGAATTGGGCCTCGAAGTGAAAAACGCAATCAGCCATCGTGGTCGCGCCACGCAGAAATTGATAGCGTTTTTAAGGGATTTGGGGTGAATCAGCATCTTTTAGCAGAGTCCTGAAAGGACGACCCTAACACACCCCGATATGCAATGTCGGGTTTTATATATTATATCCTCTCCCTCAGCATCTCCATCGCCTTCTGCAACCCATCGGCATTGCGCCCGCCGGCCACGCAGAGCGTTTTCTGTCCGCCGCCGCCGCCTTGGATTTCCTTGGCCACTTCGCGGATGAGCTTGGTGGCGTCGAGGTCTTTCTCGTTGGCGAAGGCTTCGGGCAAGAGGAGGCAGAGCGCGGGCTTGCCTTCAGTGACGGAGCCGAGGATGGCAATCGCGTTCTCGTTCATCTGTTTGAGCATCGTGGCGATGTTGCGCAGCTGGTCGCCGGGGCAGCAAAGCGTGTCGGTGATGAGCTTGCAGCCGTCTTTCTCGGTGGCGTTGGCCAACAGTTTCTCGGCCATCGTGCGGGCTTGCTCTTGCATGAGGTGTTCCACTTCTTTCTTCAGGGCGGAGTTCTGTTCGCTGAGCGAAGTCACGCCTTTCACCAAGTCGGGCGACTTTACGATTTCCTTGAGCCTGCCGATGAGGTCGAGTTGCTCGTCAAGGTATTGCTCCACGGCCTCGCCCGTAATGGCCTCGATACGGCGGATGCCCGCTGCAATGGCACCTTCCGAAACGATTTTGAACATCCCGATATTGCCCGTGGCGGAGGTGTGGCAGCCGCCGCAAAGCTCCATCGAGTAGTCCTTGTCGAACACCACCACGCGCACCGTGTCGCCGTATTTTTCGCCAAACAAAGCCGTCGCGCCCATGGCCTTGGCCTCCTCAATCGGGAGTTCGGCGTAGGTCACGTTGGGGATGTTCTCGCGAATTTTCTGGTTCACGATTTTTTCCACTTGTCGGATTTCCTCGTCGGTCATCTTGGCGAAGTGGCTGAAGTCGAAGCGCAGGCGTTGGTCATCTACCAAAGAGCCTTTTTGCTCGACATGGCTTCCCAATACCTGCCTCAAGGCGGCGTGCATCAAGTGCGTTGCGCTGTGGTTGTTGGCAATGCGCTGACGGCGTGTCGCGTCGATGGCAGCGGTAAAAGTCGCCTCGGGGTTTTGTGGCAGTTGCTCGGTGATGTGGATGACGAGGTTGTTCTCCTTCACCGTATTAATAATATGGATGGTCTCGTTTTCGGAGGTCAAAGTGCCGGTGTCGCCCACTTCGCCGCCCATTTCGGCGTAAAACGGGGTTTTGTCCAACACAATCTCGAAGTGTTTCTGCTTCTTGGCGACCACTTCGCGGAAGCGCAAGATGTGGCTCTCGCAGGTGAGTTCTGTGTAGCCGACAAACTCGGTGGGTTGTTCGCTTTCGTTCACCACCACCCAGTCGCCGTTGGCTTTTTCGGCGGCTTTGCGCGAGCGGTTTTTCTGCTCTTCGAGGTTGGCCTTGAAGCCGTCCATATCCACGTTGATGCCCTTCTCGGCGGCCATGAGTTGGGTGAGGTCGATGGGGAAGCCGAAGGTATCGAACAGTTCGAAAGCGAAGTTGCCGTCAATGTCCTGATTCTTATGTTGTTCCACATAGCCCTCGAAACGCTTGATGCCTTGCGCCAAGGTGCGCAGGAATGCGGCTTCCTCCTCGCGGATGACCTTGCCAACCAAATCCTGTTGCGCCTTGATTTCTGGGAAGTTATGCTCCATTTGTTGCACCAAAACAGGCAGCAATTTGCACACAAACGGCTCCTCGAAGCCGAGGAAAGTGAAACCATAGCGCACGGCGCGACGCAACACGCGGCGGATGACATAACCCGCCCCGTTGTTCGACGGCAGTTGTCCGTCGGCGATGGCGAAGCTCACGGCGCGGCAATGGTCGGCGATGACGCGCATGGCCACGTCGGTCTTCTCGGCCTTGCCATATTCAATGCCCGACATCTTCGCAATCTCCTGAATCAGCGGCTGGAACACGTCGGTGTCGTAGTTGGAGGTCTTGCCTTGCAGCACGCGCACGAGGCGCTCGAAGCCCATGCCCGTATCGACGTGCTTGGCGGGCAGCTCCACCAGGTGGCCGTCGGCCATGCGGTTGTATTGCATGAACACAAGGTTCCAGATTTCAATCACTTGCGGGTCGTCTTTGTTCACCAAGTCGCGGCCTGCGATTTGCTTTCGGGCAACGTCGTCGCGCAGGTCGATGTGGATTTCGGAGCAGGGACCGCAAGGGCCGGTTTCGCCCATTTCCCAGAAGTTGTCCTTCTTGTTGCCGTAGATGATACGGTCTTCGCTGACGTGTTCTTTCCAATAGCCAAACGCCTCCATATCAGCGGGTTGTCCGTCTTTTTCGTCGCCGCCAAAAACGGTCACATAAAGCCTGTCCTTGTCGATTTTGACGACCTCGGTGAGGTATTCCCAAGCGTAGGCGATGGCCTCTTTCTTGAAATAGTCGCCGAAGCTCCAGTTGCCGAGCATCTCGAACATGGTGTGGTGGTAGGTGTCGTGGCCGACTTCCTCAAGGTCATTGTGTTTGCCCGAAACGCGGAGGCATTTCTGCGTGTCGGCGGCGCGGTTCCATTTTTGGGGTTGGTTGCCGAGGAAGATGTCCTTGAACTGGTTCATGCCGGCGTTGGTGAACATCAAGGTCGGGTCGTTTTTCACGACGATGGGTGCCGAGGGCACTATTTCATGGCCTTTGGAGCGGAAAAAGTCCAAAAAGCTGTTTCTGATTTCGTAGGCGTTCATATTCAATATATTAGATGATTCTGCTTTAAAAAATGCTTCAAAAAATCGTGCAAAGTTACGCAAAAAGCTGTAATTTTGCGCAATGGAAATTTGACTCGAGCGTTATTTAACGCAAAATCAAGTCGATTAATGGCAAAACAGAAGCATTACATATTCAATCAGTTGACCCAAAGTTTTGAGGTGTTGGAAACTTCAAGATCAAGGCGTTTCTTTCGTGCGCTATTGATTTTCCTTGCCGTTTTGGGCATCGCCTTCGTGTTCGCCATTCTGCTGTTCACCTTCTTCAGGTCGCCGAAGGAAATGATGCAGGCACGCGAATTGCGCGTGTTGCTCGAGGCCGACCCCATCCCAACTTCGATGCGCAGGTCGGGGTTCTCTGATGCCGGGCGTTATGAAGCCCTATATGGCTATCGCAACTCTGCCCAAGTAGTGAAAGCCGCCCGCAAATTGGATGTCATTGCCAGTCAGTTGTACAACCAATCGGTTTCTTACGACGAACTGTTCGTAATGGCGCATAACAAGTCGGACATGCTGGCTCACATTCCAGCCATCATTCCGCTGAAAATGACCGAGTTGAAATATGTGTCGTCCAACTTCGGCCACCGTCCCGACCCGATTTACAAGGTGACGAAATTCCACAACGGCATGGACTTCACTGCTCCTCTGGGCACCGAGGTTTACGCTTCCGGCGACGGTGTGGTGAGTGATGTGGAGCGCAACGAATGGGGCTACGGCAACATGGTTACCATCGACCACGGCTTTGGCTACAAGACGCGCTATGCCCACCTTCAAAAATACGCCGTCCGCAAGGGCCAGAAAGTGAAACGGGGCCAATTGGTGGGGTTTGTCGGCAAAACGGGCAAAACGACGGGAGTACACCTGCACTACGAGGTGCTGAAAAACGGCCAACCCGTCAACCCAATCAACTTCCTCTTCAACGACCTCACGCCCGACGAGTACAACCGCATCCTCGAACTTTCCACCTTGCCCACACAAACCATGGACTGAACACGCATTAATATTAATAGGTATGCCCGAAAACAAGACCACAGGAAAATACTACTACTCGATAGGCGAGGTGGCGGCCATGTTTGGCGTAAGCACTTCGATGATTCGCTATTGGGAGAAGGAGTTCGACGTGCTGCGCCCGCGCAAAAGCAAGAAGGGCAACCGCCTCTTCACCGAGCGCGACGTGCGCTATGTGCATGTCATCTACCAGTTGCTCAAGGTGAAAGGCTACACCCTCGCCGGCGCCAAGCAAGCCCTCAAGGAACGCTTCAGCGACTACGAAGAGCGCATCATCCTTCTCGAAACCTTAGACAAAACCCGCAGTTTCCTCATGGATTTGGACAAAGCCTTGGCGGAGAAACAAGAAAACGAAAAAAATTGAAAAAAATGCACTTTTTTTTGCGCCATGAACGAAATTAATCTTATCTTTGCAGCGTAAAAATGCATGGAATCCGACCTTGGGTTGGGTAAAATGCAGAAAACCAACAAGAAAAGAAAAACACACATCAATTCACTTAATTATTAATAATTAAAACAACAACAAAATGAAACAAAACAAACAAATGTATGAGGCTCCCAAAGTGGAACTCATTGAAATGCAGGCTCAAGGTGTCCTTTGCGCTTCTGCAGCACCCGAACTCAATGGTACGGGATTAAGGTTTACTGATCATTATCAAGAAAACGGTGCTTGGGTTCTTTAATGAGTAAATGTCAAATTAAAAAATCGAATGAAAATGAAAAAAGTAGTTAGAATGATGGGGCTTTGCGCCCTTGTTGCTCTTGCCTTCACTTCGTGCAAGAAGAATGAAACCAATAGTAATTTGACCTTCAAGGCCAGTATGCCTCAAACTGTTTCCAACGACAGGACTGTTATAGATAACAATAATTTCTTGCGTTGGAGCAGTGGAGACAAAATCAAGGTTCTCTCTGAGGGGGTAGCAGAAGAATTCCAAATTATTGGAAGTGAAGTCGGCAAAAAGACCGCCGCTTTTGATGCTACTGGGAAAGATGATTTCTTAGCCAATCTGGCAAACGATAGAACATACTTCGCTTTCTATCCGAATGCTGTTTGTAATGATACCGCGGCTACAATTACTCTTTCAGATCAACAGTTACGTACCGCAACTGAAGATGGCCCCTCATTTAATACGAATACCTATCCCATGTTTGCCTTCAATACTGGCGACAACTTCCAGTTCCACAGCAATGCAGGCTTATTGAGAATTCAATTGCGCAAAACAAGAACTTCTACTAATGAGGTGAAGGTAGGTAGTATCGAATTAATTTCCAAAGACCAGAATGACCAATTGGTCGGCGATATGACTTACACTACCGATTATGTGTTGAATCCTGCTACTCGCCTTAATGTGGAAAATTCAAGTAATCAAGTTACCTTGACCTGCGAAGTGCCTGAAGAATTGGTGTCTGGCACCCAGTCTAATCCCACATTTCAATTTGACTTCGTTCTTTTTGAGGGTGCATTGCAAGGTGGATTCTATGTAAAAGTCAGAAATGAAAATGGTCAATTGATTGGCAACTTTGAGGCTAATCCGTCTTCTGGTGATAGTGCTGATGCACTCAACCATACCATCTTGAAAGAAGAGATAATTGTTATGCCTGTAAAAGAAATTGATGGAACTATCATTCCTGAATAATCCACACAGGATATAATTATTGAAAAGAAAAAGCCATCCATTTGGGTGGCTTTTTTGTTTTTGGTGGGTGGGGTGGGAATCAAAATCAATAATGACCTCTCAATGAAAGGATGCTAACCACACCATTAATGTAGTCTATCTCATAGACGATGCGGTGTTCGTCCAAATTCCACTTGCCCAAAAACACCCTACACTTGCCGTGCAATTAGAAAATTGCTATTTTTGCAGGCGAAAACAATTGAATCACCATGCTACCCATGAGACTCTATACCGCCGGCATAGCCGATTTTGAGAATGTCAGACAAGACGGACGCATCTATGTGGACAAGACCGACCTTATCTACAAACTGACAAAGGAATCACGATTCGTCTTCCTAAGCCGCCCGCGAAGGTTCGGCAAGAGTCTGCTTTGCAGCACATTGGCGTATTATTTCGAGGGACGGAAGGACTTGTTTGAAGGCTTGGCCATCGCCGAGTTGGAAAAGGACTGGAAGCAGTATCCTGTCTTGCATTTCGACATCAGTCTATGCAAGAATCAGATGGATACACAGGGCATCATCACCGAACTGCATAGACAATTGGATTCCTTTGAGGAACTATACGGTTCAGGGAAAAATGAAGACTCGCCCGGCAAACGCTTTACAGGCCTTATTCGCCGTGCCCACAAAAAAACCGGTTTGAAAACCGTCGTCATCCTCGACGAGTATGACGCCCCTTTGCTCGATTATCTCCACAAGCCGGAACAACTGACCGAGGTGCGACGCATCATGCAGGAGTTCTATCAGGTGGTAAAAGCCTGCGATGCCGACGAGCAGTTCGTCTTCATCACCGGCATCACCAAGTTCAGTCAACTGAGCATCTTCTCCACGCTGAACAACCTGACCAACATCTCAATGGACACGGAATACACCGCACTTTGTGGCATCACCAAGGACGAGATGCTCACCGTCTTCGACCCCGACATCCAAACGCTTGCCGACCGTTACCATTGCTCCAAGGAGGAAATGATCGGTATGCTGAAACAACAATATGACGGGTATCATTTCGGGAAAAATTCACAAGACATTTTCAATCCATACAGTTTGGTGAATGCCTTCAAAATGAAAGACCTCGATTATTACTGGTTCGGTAG
>CACXQO010000044.1 GCA_902769815.1 uncultured Bacteroidia bacterium
GTTCTCGCCGCTGATGCCGTTTTTGGTGGCGGAATATTGCGACAGTTCCTCGTCGGGGTGGCTGATGTCCACGTTGCGGCGCAGGTAGGCGGGCTGGTTTTCAAGTTCTTCCAAGCCGCGTGCGGTCCTGAAGTTCATGCTTAGGGCGCGGAGACGCTGCTTCTTCAGCATCTCTTTCGGGTCGATTTCCTTGGCCTTCTTCGCTTCGAGGACGGCCACCTTCTGCTCTGCCTTGGCCTGCACTTCCTCCTTGGTCATGATGCGCGAGGTGATTTCAAAGCCTTCGTCGTCGTTGCCGGTGGAACGAAAAGGATTGTCGAACACCTTGACGACGGGTCTTTCCTCCTCGAAATGCACCGCTGTAGGCCTTTCCTGAACGGGGGCAGCGGGCGTAAACTCCACCGTCGGCTCATTGAGTGGCTCGTCGTCTTCGGGATGGTTGTCTTCAACTGTTTGTGTCGGCCCTTCGACAGGCTCAGGGGCCTTGGGTGATTCCGTTGAAAACAGGGAGTGGACGGTCTTTTCCTCGTGCTTTTCTTGTGGAACGAATTGGCCTACCTCTGTGGCGGCAATGGAACCCACGGCGGGCCTGACGGGAGCGGCATTTTCCTCGTCCTTCACTTGGCCGTTCAGGTCGTAGACTTTCTTCGGCTGGGTGGAAGGGGTGGGGGCTTGCTTCTCGTTCAAAACAGTGCTGTAAGGCTTTGCGTCGTGATTGAAACCGGTGGCAATCAGGGTGACGCTGAGGGCTTGGCCCAGGCTTTCGTCGGTGCCGTTGCCCCAAATCACGTCGGAGTTGTTGCCGCAGGCGTTTTGGGCGATTTCGAGGATTTCGTCGACTTCGTCCAACGAGACTTCATCGGTGCCGGAGGTGATGTAGAGCAGGATGTTCTTTGCCCCTTCAATATTGGAATCATTGAGCAAGGGCGAGTGGATGGCATCCTTGATGGCTTTCTCGGCGCGGTTTTCGCCTTCGGCCACGCCTGCGCCCATGATGGCCTTGCCGCTGTCCTTCATCACGGTTTTCACATCTTCGAAGTCGACGTTGACATAACCGGGCACGGTGATGATTTCGGCTATGCCACGGGCTGCGGTGGCCAACACGTCGTCGGCCTTCTTGAAGGCTTCGGAGAGTTTCATGTTGCCGTACTGGTCGCGGAGTTTGTCGGTGCTGATGAGGATGAGCGTGTCGACGCACTTTTTCAGTTCCTCGATGCCCGACAGGGCCTGCAACTTGCGCCGGCGGCCTTCTCTTTCCATCGGCATGGTGACGATGCCCACGGTGAGGATGCCTTTGTCTTTGGCCAATTTGGCCACCACGGGGGCTGCGCCTGTGCCTGTGCCGCCGCCCATGCCAGCGGTGACGAACAGCATCTTGGTTTCGTCGTCGAGCAGGGCTTCAATCTCGTCGCGGCTCATTTCGGCGGCCTCGCGCCCGATGTTGGGGTCGTTGCCGGCCCCGAGTTCGCGCTTGCCGAGGTGAACCCGCGTTTTCACGTTGCTTTTCAGCAAGGCTTGGTGGTCGGTGTTGCAAAGCACGAAATCAACCCCTTGGATGCCCTCTTCCATCATGTGGTTGACGGCGTTGCCGCCGCCGCCGCCCACACCGACGACCTTGATATAGTTGGGCTTTTGCGCATCGACGGGCTTGAAAACTTCGTCGTTGCTGTTGCTGAATGTATAGTCTTCTGCCATGGTTTTGAGGATTTTTTAGGGGTTAATCAATGTCGTCAGGGATGAAAATTTCGGTGAACGAAGTTACGATTTTTTTCAGGTCGATTCCTTTTTTCTTCTTCTTTTTGGAGGTCGATTCGTCCTTTTCGTCGGGGATTTGTGCCGTTTCGGGTTGCGACACGATGATTTCTTGCTTTTCGTACTGCTTTTTCCGCTCCATTTCTGCCTGCTTCGAGGCTTGAAGGAAGTCGTCGTGCTCCATCCGTGCGACGGTCTCAATGACAATGCCGATGCCGGTGGAATACATCGGGCTTGACATTTCCTTCATTTTGGTTTGGTTGAGGTGCTCGTTGGGGTAGCCGATGCGCACTTCCAGTCCGGTCTTGAACTCGGCCAACTGCTGGATGTGCTTCATCATGGCGCCGCCGCCGGTGAGGACGATGCCCGCAATGAGTTGGTTCTCCGTTTTCGCCTTCTGGATCTCGTAGTTCACCAACTCGAAGATTTCCTCCAAACGGGCTTGGATGATGTGTGCCAAGTTCTTGAAAGAGATTTCTTTAGGCTCGCGGCCACGGATGCCCGGGATGGACACAACCTCGTCGTCGCGGTTCTCGCTGGCAAGGGCGGAGCCGAACTTCACCTTCACCTCCTCGGCGTAGTGCTTGATGATGGAGCAGCCGGTGCAGATGTCCTCGGTGATGATGTTGCCGCCGAAAGGAATCACGGCGGTGTGCTGTATTTTCTTGTTCTTGAAGATGGCAATATCGGTGGTGCCGCCGCCAATGTCGACAAGGACCACACCCGCGTCTTTTTCTTCTTCATCGAGGACGGCTTGGGCTGAGGCGATAGGCTCAAGAATCATGTAATCCATCTCAAGGCCAGCGCTTTGGATGCACTTCACGATGTTTTTGGCCGCCGAGGTCTGCCCGATGATGACGTGGAAATTGGCTTCGATTTTATTGCCCAACATGCCCACGGGGTTGGTGGCCAATTCACCATCGACGTAGGTGTCTTGACGGATGACGTCGATGATTTCCTCGCCCGGGGTCATATTAATTTTAAAGGTGTCGTTGCGCAGGTGTTCCAATTCGGCCTCGGTGATTTCGGTGTCGTGGTTGTCGCGCATCATTACGCCTCTGTGTTGCAGGCTCTTGATGTGCTGGCCGGCGATGCCCACGCTGACGCGGTTGATTTCGACGCCCGACTGGTCGGAGGCCTGCTTGACGGCGGTCTTGATGGCCTCGACGGTGTCGAAAATGTTGGTGACGACGCCTCTCCTGACGCCCGTTGATATGGTTTTTCCATAGCCGAGAATCTCGATTTTCCCGTTATCGGCTTTCTGGCCCACGATGCAGGCCACTTTGGTGGTGCCGATGTCTAATCCGACGATGATTTTTCCTTCACTCATAGCATTATCGTTTTGTACAGACTATTTGATTTTTATAATTCAGATTGATGATTTTCATGGTTTGGGTTTCGGGCCTGTCAATCCGCTGTTTCATAAAGATTTCCAAGCGGTTCAACTTGTCGGCGGCGAGGCAGGTGTCGCCCACGATAACTCGCGCATCCAAGCCTTTCACGGTGAGTTCAAACTGGTTTCGGTTGTTGCAATACAGTTGCCCGACGCAACTCTCGATGAAGGGATTGGCATCAATCGCCTTGAACCAATGCAGGGCGTTGAGGATATTGCGGTCGGGGTCGAGGGTGTCGCAAAGGGCGTAGGCGGTCGTGTCGTTGCGCAGGTCGAAATTGCCGCTGGCAATCAGCATGTAAGGCGTGTAGTTGCTGCACGAGGGAATCACTATGCCTTCGCGGGTGACGTAGACGGAATGGCCGTTTTTGCCGAACACTCTGAATTGCGGCTCGTATTCCTTGAAACTGACATTCAGGTTGCCGTCGAGGTCGATGTAGGCGGCATTGCTTTCAATCCACGGGTTGGCGTCGAGGTGCCTTTGTATCTTGATCATGTCGACGGTGCCGATTTTCGAGCGGCAGACGTTTTCCTCGATTTCGCGGTGTAGCACGCTTTTCCTCACGAAACCGCTGTCAGTGGCGGGCATCAGATTGACGGACTTGACTGGGGTGTTCAGGTAGTTTTCCCTCGCGAAGATGAACAAAACGACCAACGCGGCAGCCGTTGCAACCCATAGCACTATGCTCAAAATCTTCTTTACCATGACTTTATCAGTTCTTCGAAAAGTTCAACATATCGGTCGATGTCGCCCGCGCCCATCGTCACCAAAAGTTCAGGTTTCTCGCTGTCAATCAGTTTGATGAGTTGGGTCTTGGCGACGAGTTTCTTGTCGGGCATTTGTATCTTGTCCAACAGGACTTGCGACGACACGCCCTCGATGGGTTCTTCCCTCGCGGCATAGATGTCCAAGAGAATCAGTTCGTCGGCGGTGGCCAGCACTTCTGCAAATTCGTCCATGAAGTCGCGGGTGCGACTGTAGAGATGGGGCTGGAAAACGAGGGTGAGCCGACGGTTGGGATAGAAGTCCCTGATGGCTTGCAGGCACGAGCGGATTTCCTCGGGATGGTGGGCGTAATCGTCAATGTAACAATATTTTTCGGTGTTGATACGGACATCGAAGCGACGCTTCACGCCCTTGAAGGTGTGGAGCGCCTCGGCGATGGCATTGCGCGACACACCGATGCGCCGAGCGGCAATGAAGGCGGCGGTGGCGTTCAGCACATTGTGGATGCCGGCGAGGGGCATAATGATTTTGAACTTGTCCTGACCTTCGCCCTTGATGTAGAACATGGTGTAGCCGCTGCCGCTGTTCCCCAAAATGATTTGGTATTTGCAGTCGTCGCCGAAACCGTAAGTGATTTTGTTCCAAGCCTCTACCTCAAGACCTTCCCTGACGATGACATTGCGCTTGGTGAGTTTCGCGAAGTCGTTGAAACTCTCCACGAGATGCTCCTTGTCGCCGTAGATGTCCAAATGGTCGGCATCGATTGAGCCGATGATGCTGACGTCGGGGTGGAGTTGCAAGAAGGAGCGGTCGAACTCATCGGCCTCGACCACGAGGATGCTGTCTTTGGGCTTGCCTAAGAGCAAATTGCTGTCGAAGTTTTTGGCGATGCCGCCGATGAAAGCTGTGGTGTTGAGGCGGCTGTGGTTGAGGATGTGGGCAATCATGGCCGTGGTCGTGGTCTTGCCGTGGGTGCCGGCAACGGCGATGGTGAAGTGATCCTTCGAGATTTTGCCCAAGGCTTCTGAGCGTTTCAGAATAGGCAGTTCGCGTTGGCGCAAGGCCTCAAATTCCTTGAGGTCGTGGGGCACGGCGGGCGTGTAGATGACCATGTCGATGGATTCGGGCAACAATTCAGGGTTGTCTTCGTAATGGATGGCCATGCCTTCCTTTTCCAATTGAAAGGTCAGCCGCGACTTGGTGCGGTCGTAGCCGGCAATGGCGTAACCCATGCTTTGGTAGTATCGGGCCAAGGCACTCATGCCTATTCCGCCGATGCCTAACATATAAATCGTATGTCCTTCTCCGTTGGTCATGTTGTCATTCGTTTTTTTTGTCGGCAGGGGTTTACACCGCCTGCCTATTGTTCTGCATTTTTGTTTGCAGGGGTTTACACCGCCTGCCTATTGTTCTGTCGCCCCTACGGGGCTGGTTTTAACTATTAACTCTAATCTCTAAACTCTAAACTCTAAACTCTCAACTATCACCTTAACTATATCATCAGCGGCATTAGGCCGGGCAAATTTGCCGATGTTCGCGCTGAGTTTGGCCTGCAATTCGCGGTCGTCCTTGAGGCGGAACAACATCGGGACGAGTTCTTTCTCCGTGTCGGCATTGCGCACCATGAGGGCGGCTTCGGCGTTGACGAGTTGCTGGGCGTTCTTTGTTTGATGGTCTTCGGCGGCGGTGGGCAACGGCACGAAGATGACGGGCTTTTGCACCAAGGCCAATTCCGAAATCGACATGGCGTCGATGAAGATGGTGGGCTTCACTTGGTCTTGCAAGCCCAAACGGTTCACTTCCTCCTGAGCCTGAGTGATATAGGTCTTTCCGGTCTGCCAAATGAGTTGCAGGTCGCTGTCCTTGAAAGCATCCAATTGTGCGCTGATGCCCTTGTTGATGCCCAAGGCACCTTGGCTACCGCCCACCAACAGCGCAACAGGTTTATTCGGGTCGAGATGGAAGTATTCGGCAGCTTCTTCGCGGGTGCCGTTGAGGACGATGTTGGCCCGCAACGGATTGCCCGTGAAGTGTATCTTTTCGGCAGGGAACCATTGGTCCAAGTGGTCGTAGGCCACGCAGATGGCCTTGGCTTTCTTGCCCACATTGCGGTTGGTCTTGCCCGGATAGGAGTTCTGCTCCTGACGCCCACGCCAATCACCACATCGGGCTTGAAGCGTTTCAGGATGGCAATGGCGCGGTTGATGCTGTCCATCAGTTTGACAGGCAGCGTAAGCGAGCGGATGTCCTTGGTGAAGCCGCTGATCCATAGGCCTTTAATTGGGTAGCCAGCCTTTGGCACGCGCTCCATCTCCATACGGCCTTTGGCACCAATAAAGAGGATGTCGGCCTCGGGGAATCTCCGTTTCAAGGCATCGGCGATGGCGATGGCGGGAAAGATGTGGCCGCCCGTTCCGCCGCCACTAATCACGACTTTCAGATTCTCTTTCATTTTCAGATATTTCTGTAATTGCTTGTATTTCTTGTTCTTTGCTGATGCTTTCGTCCATGCTGCATGTGACGCTCAGAATCATGCCCAAAATGAGTCCCGTGGCCATCAATGAGGTGCCGCCCATGCTGACGAAGGGCAATGGTTGGCCCGTGACAGGCAACAGCCCGATGCTGACGCCCATGTTGACCATTCCCTGCATGATGACCAAAAAGCCCAAGCCGAAGGCCATCAACGAGCCGAAGGTGAGCGGACGTTTGCCCACGATGCGGATGACGCGCGTGAACAGAATGACATACAACAACAGCACGATGATGCCGCCCAGCAGCCCGTATTCCTCGATAATGATGGCATAGATGAAGTCGGAGTAGGGGTGGGGCAGGAAGTTGCGCTGTTCGCTCTTGCCGGGACCTTTGCCGAACACCGAGCCTGATGCCACGGCAATGTCGGCGTATGTGCGTTGCAGGTGCTTGTCGTCGAAGCGGTTGATTTCGCCCTTGTCCTCGCCCATCGATTTCAGGGTCGGCGTATGTGCGTTGCAGGTGCTTGTCGTCGAAGCGGTTGATTTCGCCCTTGTCCTCGCCCATCGATTTCAGGCGGTTCGACCATGTCATAATACGGTTTTGCTTGGCCTTGTATTCGCCTTGTTTCGCGCCAATCGTCAGGGCTTGCTCGTGTTCTTTCAGCCGGTGCTTGTTGTCGATGCTGGTCTTGACGGCATCCAAGGCAAGATAGAATCCCATGCCGACGACGCAAAGACCAACAAGGGCAAGCAGGTGGAGGAATTTCACCCTGCCGATGAACAGCAGCACCATGCAGACCGTCACCAAAATCAGGGCGGTTGAGAGGTTTTCGGAGAAAATCAGGCCGGCAGTGGCCAAGATGGGCAAGGCCAACTTGACCAAGAAGTCCTTGAAATTGTCCTTGGTGTCGCCCATCATCACCAACTGACGGGCCAAATAGGTGATGAGGATGATTTTCGCCATTTCGCTCGGCTGGAACGAGAACCCGCCTACATTGATGGAGCGATTTGCGCTGTTGAGATTTTGGCCGAAGGCGAGAGTGTAAAGCAGCAGCGCCAAGCACGGAATCATCAGCAGCAGAGCGGCTTTCGCGTAGTGCTTGTAGTTGATTTTGGAGGCGGCAAACATCATGAGGAAGCCAAAGACGAGCATCCCCAAATGCTTCATCAGCACTGTGCCCGTGCTGCCTGAGTATTTGGAAACGGCCAGGGCACTGGTCGCGCTGTAGACCACGATGAGCGAGATGATGCCCAACAGCAGCGCGACAATCCAGATGACTTTGTCGCCTTTCAATATCCTATTGACAATGTTCATTTTCCAAATGCTTTACGGTTGCCTTGAACAAGTTGCCACGCTCAATGTAGGTTTCGTCTTCCTTGTCCGACTTGCAGGCGGGCGAAAACAGCACAATGTCGTCTTCGTTGGCCAAAAACGAGGCCGTGTCGACGGCTTCCTCCAAGTCTTTCACTTCGTAGATGTCCTTGATGTCGCGTTGGAAGGCGTTTTTCAGGTTGGCGTTGTATTTCCCAATGCAAATCAGGGCCTTGACTTTCTTCTTGGCCACATGCTTCAGGTCCTTGAAGTCGGTGTCGCGGTCGTAGCCTCCTGCAATCCACACCACAGGGCGGACGATGTTCTCGAAAGTGAACCAAGTGGCGTTCACGGTTTCGGCTCTCGAGTCGTCGTAATACATCACGCCGTCGATGGTGGCAACAAGGTCTTGCCTGTGTTCGATGGTGTCGAGGTCGCTCAGGCTTTGCTTGATGCTTTCTTTTCTGATTTGCAAGATTTTAGACGATATGCCCGCAACCATCGAGTTGCGCTGCTTCTGCTTCGTGTTGGTCAATTCTTCGATGTAAGTCATTTTTTTATCTGATTTTGAAAGTTATCAATGTGAACGCGGCCAAAAGGATGGTCACAATCCAGAAACGGATGGTGATTTTCACCTCGTGGTGGACGGTATTGTGGCCTTCACCGTGACCTTTGAAGGTGACGGTCGAGTTGGGCCATCTCTCTTTGAACTTGCTGTAACTCATGCGGAAGTGGTCGTGCAAGGGGGCCGTTTTCCAAATGCGGTGCTTCTTGCCCGTCTTGACGAAACGTTTCACGTCCAAGTCGGAGAGGATTTCGAAAAGGAACACACCGCAGAGCAAGGGCAGCAACAGTTCCTTGTGGATGATGATGGCCGAAACCGCAATGATGCCTCCGATGGTGAGGCTGCCCGTGTCGCCCATGAAGATTTGGGCGGGGTAGGAGTTGAACCAAAGGAAGCCGATGAGGGCACCTACGAAAGCGGCCATAAAAACGACAACTTCTTCGCTTCCAGGGATATACATTACATTAAGGTAACTCGCTGTGACTGCATTACTGGAGATGTAGGCCAATATCAGCAAGGTCAGGCCAATGATGGCGGAGTTGCCGGAGGCCATGCCGTCCATGCCGTCGTTGAGGTTGGAACCATTGCTGACGGCGGCCACGATGAACACGGTGAGCAGCACGAGAAATATCCACGCGAGATTATACATCCAGCGCGGACCGGCCCATTTGAACAAGTCGGCGTAGTTGAGGTTGTGGTTCTTCAGGAATGGGATGGTCGTGCGTGTTGATTTCACGTCGGGGCTTTTCACCACGATTTCCTTGTTGTCTTCGATTTTCACCTGCACCGTCTCATTGATTTGCACGGCAGGATTGAAACGCAAGGTGAGTCCGACGATAAGGCCGAGCAAGATTTGTCCGCCCAACTTGATTTTCGGTTTCAGTCCGTCCTTGTTCTTCTTGAAGGTCTTGATGTAGTCGTCGGCGAAACCTAAAATTCCGAGAATCAAGGTAGTGGCTATCATCAAAAGGGTGTAGACGCTATGCAGTTTCCCGACTAACAGCACGGGGATCAGTATGGCCGCGATGATGATGACGCCGCCCATAGTGGGCACGCCCACTTTTTTGGTGTTGTAGGGGTCGGTGGCCTCGTCGCGTTGGGTTTCGATGATTTTCTTGCGTTTCAGCATCTTGATGAACCAGTTGCCGAACCACACCGAAATGACGAGGGCAAGAATGATGGCTACCGCAGCGCGGAAGGTGACATAGTTGAACACGCCCGCGCCCGGAAAGTTGCATTTTTGCAGATAATTGAACAGATAGTATAACATTAGCGTGCCTCCTTAAATGCTTCCGACAAGGATTCCTTGTCATCAAAGTGCGTCCTTTGTCCGTTGATTTCCTGATAGTTCTCATGGCCTTTGCCTGCCAAGAGGATGATGTCGCCGCACTTGGCCAAGGCCACGGCGGTGCGGATGGCCTCGCCACGGTTGGTGATGCTCAGCACCTTGTGTTTGTCCTCGTCGGCAATGCCGGCTTTCATTTGGCGGATGATTTCGTCGGGGTCTTCGTAGCGCGGGTTGTCGCTGGTGAGGATGACTTTGTCGCTCAGTTTCACCGCCACGGCTGCCATTTCGGGGCGCTTGGTGGTGTCGCGATTGCCGCCGCATCCGACTACTGTGATGAGTTGAGAGTTGAGAGTTGAGAGTTTAGAGTTTGAGGAGAAGGTTCCTGTTTTTTTCACTTCGTTGATGGTTTCCAGCACGTTCTCCAAAGCGTCCGGCGTGTGGGCATAGTCGACGATGCCGACGATGCCGCTTTTGGAATGTACCATGTCGAAGCGACCATTGGCACCGCGCAACTTGCTGATTTCCACCAACAACTCATCCTTGTTGAAGCCCAAGGCCAATGCTGCACCGTAAATGGCCAAAAGGTTGCTGGCATTGAAGCCGCCCACCAATTGCGTGAACACCTCTGTGCCATTCACTTTGAGCAACATCCCGTCGAAGTGGCTCTCAAGGATGATACCCTTGAAGTCTGCATCATGTTTCAGGGCATAGGTCAGTTTCTTGGCTCTCGTGTTTTGCAGCATAAACGCGCCGTTCTTGTCGTCCAAGTTGGTGAGGGCGAAGGCCGATTGCGGCAGGCCGTCAAAGAATTTCTTCTTGGCGTTGCGGTAGTTGGCCATCGTCTTGTGGTAATCGAGGTGGTCGTGGGTGAGGTTGGTGAAAATGCCGCCCGCAAAATGCAGTCCGGCGATGCGCTCTTGTGCCACACTGTGCGAACTCACCTCCATAAATGCGAATTCGCAGCCCTGCTCGACCATTTTTTGCAACAGCGTGTTCAACTCGATTGGGTCGGGCGTGGTGTGGGTCGATGGGATGACTTCGCGGTTGATGATGTTCTCGATGGTGGAGAGCAGTCCGCAACTGTAGCCCGCATCGGTGAAGAGCCTATATAATAAGGTGGCGATGGTGGTCTTGCCGTTGGTGCCGGTCACGCCCACCAAACGCAGTTTCTCAGAAGGGTTCCCGAAGAAATTGGACGCGGCCACACCCAACACATGCGCCGAGTTGTCGACTTGGAAATAGGTGACGTTTTCGGCTTTCGTCTTGGGCATTTTTTCGCAAACGATGGCCGTTGCTCCCTTCTCGATGGCCTTTTCGATGTAGTCGTGGCCGTCCACTTGGGTGCCTTTCACGGCGAAGAAAAGTGTGCCTTCATTGACCTTGCGGGAGTCGAAGGAGATGTCGAGGATGTCCAAATCCTTCTCGCCTTCGATTTCCAAAAGGTTGCAGTTGACCAATATCTCTTTGATTTTCATTTCTTTTCGAGTTTTAGGTGAATGACACTGTTGGCTTTGATGGTGTCGCCGGCGTGCAGCGATTGTTCCTTGACTTTTCCCTGTCCGACAAATTCCGTTGCAATGCCCATGTTTTCAAGCAGATAGACAGCATCGGTGATGTCCATGCCGACCACATTGGGCACGGTGTTCGTTGGCAGTTGGGCTTCCTTGAGGAGGGTTTCTCCACTTTCGGTATGTTCCACGGTGACCCAATCGCTGTTGATGGCGAAGTCGTTGAAATTCTTTGCGATACCGTTGAGGTAGTTGGCTTCCTTGCTGTAGCGCGTGATGATGGGTTCCGTCGATGCAAGTGTTACAGGAGGGAGTGTGTCTGCTTCCGACGAGCCGATGCGCATGGCATAGACCTTTTCGGCAATTTCCCTGAATCCGGGCGCCGACACGCTACCTGCCGCCCAAAAGCGGCCACGGGCGCGGCTCACCATGACGATGCAACTGTATTTCGGCTTGTCAGTTGGGAAGTAGCCCACGAAAGTGGTGTTGTAGAGTTTTCTGCCGATTCCTGGCTCATGGTAGGCGTAGCCCTGCACTTTGTCGTAATATTGCGCCGTGCCGGTCTTGCCTGCCACGCTCACCACGCAGTCCTTGAACTGCTTTTTGGCCGTGCCCCTTATGGTCACGCCTTCAAGCATGGTTTGGAGTTTCTCGATGCCTTCAGGCGAGACGATGTGTTCGTTGAGGACGATGGGGTCGAATTTTTCGATGGTTTGGTTGCCTCGGCGGATTTCGGTGACGAATTGCGGTTTCATCATGCGGCCGTCGTTGGCGATGGCGTTGTAGAGCATCAGCAGTTGAAGCGGCGTGACATTGACTTCATAACCAATTGACATCCAAGGAAGTGATACATTCGACCAAAGTTTGTTGCCTTTTTTGTCCTTGTCGGTCGGGTGCTTTATGACGGGTTGCGCCTCGCCCGTGATGCCCGTCCCGATTTTCTTGTTCAGGCCGAGGGCATAAAGGCCGTCAACGTATTTTTCAGGATGCGCGGCGAAGGCTCTCGTGATGAGTACCGCCGTGCCTTTGTTCGATGATTGCTCTATCACTTCCTGCACGGTGCAGATGCCGCCTTTGGCAAAAGCGTGGTCGTCTTTCATCGTGCGGTTCGAGAACTTGATGGGACCGCTGCCGATGTTCACATGGTCGTCGAGTTTCAGGTCTTTGTTGTGGTTGAGCAGCACCACCATCGAGGCAATCTTGAACACTGAGCCGGGTTCGTAACGCTCGGTCAATGCCACATTGTAGGCTTCCTCGTATTTTCCCGTTTCGTGGTTGAGTGACAGGTTGGCCAAGGCTTTCACATAGCCGGTTTCCACATCCATCAGGATGGCGCAGCCTTGTTCGGCCTTGTTTTCCGTCAGGGTGTTGTTGAGGGCACTCTCCACAATGTCTTGCAGTTTGATGTCGAAAGTGGTGATGACATCGTTGCCGTTTTGCGCGTCGACGTCTTCGTCCGAATCGACGGGAATCCAGTCGTTGTGGTGCAACCGCCTCACCAATTGGCGACCGTTTTGCCCTTTCAGGTAATCGTTGTAGGCACCTTCAAGCCCGAAATAGTAGCCTTTTTCCTCGTTGGCCATGCCGAGCATGAGGCTGGCAAGGTCCTTGTAAGGATGGCTGCGACGGATTTTCTTCTCGATGATGAGTCCGTTTTTGTATCCTTTTTCCTTGAAAACCACGAATTTCTGCATTTGGCGCAGTTGGGGCTGGGTGATGTTCAGGGCAATCTTGTAGTGGCGGTTCTTTTTTGCCTTGCCAATGGCGAAAAACTCTTTCCATTGGGCAGGGTTGCGGTGGGGCAGCAAGCCTGACATCTGTACGCAAAGCGAATCGATGCTGTTGGCGAAAAGCACGGAGTCGACGGCCTTGTAGTCGAAGAAGACATCGTAGAGCGGAATGGAGGTGGCCATCAGTTGGCCGTCGCTCGAGATGATGTTGCCGCGAGCAGCCTCCAAAACCCTGACGCGGTATTCGTTCTGCTCGGCCAATTCCATGAGTTCCTTGTTGTCGCGGGTCTGCACGAGGATGATCTTCGCGATGATGGCTATCCCGAAGATGAGGACGAGGAAATACACCAAATAGGTCTTCCAAAGGGTATCGGTTCTTGGGTCGATTTTCATGGCTTCTCCTGATTTTCGGGTTGTTCAATTTCGATGCGCTTCACGGGTTCGATGGCTTCCTTGAGTCCGGTGCCCACCAATTTCTTGGCTAATACCGACTGCTTCGAGGCCTCCATGATGGCCGACTTCACTTGCACATATTCCACTTGCAAGTCGTTGAGCCTGCGCGTGGTTTGGGTGAGTTCGCGGATGTTGCCCTCGGCAATGTAGGTGTTGGTGATGATGGCCATGAGCAACAGCGTGATATAGACCATGAAGGGGAATTGCTTGCTGAATTCCTCCCTCACGAGAAGCGTGCCGTTCAAGATGGAGCCCATCAAGCCTTTGTTGCCTTTCTTTTTCTTGTCTTTCTGTTCTTTCATGGCTTATTTCCTTTCTGCGATTCTGAGTTTCGCGCTGCGGGCGCGGCTGTTGCTTTCGGTTTCCTCGTCGGAGGGGACGATGGGCTTGCGCGTGATTATATTATAAGGTGTGAGCAGGTTGCCGAAAAAGTCTTTCTCCTCCTTGCCTTCTGCGTTGCCTGTTTTCATAAAGTTTTTTACCAAACGATCTTCGAGCGAGTGATATGACATCACGACGAGGCGACCGCCCGAAGCCAACACGTCAGGGCATTGGCCGAGGAATGTCGTGAGGGCTTCCAACTCTTGGTTAACCTCGATGCGTAGGGCTTGGAAAAGTTGCGCCAGCACCTTGTTTTCCTTGCCACGGGGCAAATGGCGTTGCACGGCCATTTTCAACTGCGCAGTGGTTTCGATGGGTTCCGCGTCGCGGGCCATGATGATGTCGGAGGCGATGAGTTGGGGTTGCTGCATCTCACCGTAAAGGCGCAAGATGCGCGTCAGGGCGGCGTGGTCGTAGGTGTTCACCACCGTGGCCGCATCGTTGGGCGTCATTTGGCTCATGCGCATATCCAACGGGCCGTCGAAGCGGGTGGAGAAACCCTTTTCGGGCGTGTCGAACTGGTGCGACGAAACGCCCAAGTCGGCAATCACGCCGTCAATCTTCCCGCCGTGGTAGAGTTGGACGAAGTTCTTGAAATACTTGAAATTCTGCGGAATGAATGTGAAACGCTCGTCGTCGAAAACATTCTGCGCTGCGTCCTCGTCTTGGTCGAAAGCATAGAGATGGCCCGTGGAGAGGCGTTCCAAAATCGCCCTCGAATGGCCGCCGCCGCCAAAAGTGACATCGACATAAACGCCTTCGGGCTTGATGTTCAGTCCTTCGAGGCACTGTTCCAACATGACTGATTGGTGATACATGATGCCTCCTCCTTATTTAATGTTCTCGCTAAGCAGGTTGAAAAATTCCTCATCGTCGAGTTCGTTGATGGACTGATCGTAACGCTCCTTGTCCCAGATTTCCATCTTCGTCGTGACCGAAGTGATGATGACGTCTTTCACGAGCGCACCCTTTTCGATGAGGTCTTTGGGAATTTGCAGACGACCGGTGGCATCGAGTTTCACGAAGCGGGCGCCAGCGTTGTACTTGCGCAGCACGGCCTCCTGCTTGGCAATGAATTGGCTGAAGGAGGCGCGCAGTTGGGCTTGCACCTCGTCCCAGTCCTTTCTCGTGTAGAGTTCGAGGCAGGTCGCATGAAGTCCGGGACGAAGCACGAAGCCTTCTTCCACCTGCTCACCCATCTGTTCCTTGAATTCTGAAGGAATCATCAGGCGGCCTTTGGCGTCCAACTTGCAATTGAAATGTCCTACCGGGTAACTCATTTTTGTTCGTCTGTTTTTCAGGTGCAAAATTATGCAATTTCTCCCACTTTGTGACACTTCATACCACTTTTTTCTTAAAAGTTTTCAACCTCCATTGTTGATAACCTTGTGATAACTTGTTCATATTGTTGTTAAGGAATTATGGCTTAATGCGGAGATGATTTGTTGATAAAGGCGGTTTCGCGCTATTTGAAGGATTTTTGCCCGAAAAAGCGATTCCGATTTTTCTTTTTACTATTTTTGCCGATTGTAGAGAGTTTTTCGACTATGGAAACGGAACAAAACAATTTGATTGACTTTCGGAAAATCTTCACGGCCAAGGTGCCCAAGTTGATGAAACACATGCCCGAATGGCTGTTCCGCAAGATTCAGCGGCTGCTGCACGAGGACGACATCAACGAGATTTTGACGAAGTATGCCGACCAACAGGGGCTTGACTTCATCAATGCGGTGGTGGCCGACTTCAACCTTGAGGTGGTGCTGCAAGGCGTTGATAATCTGATGGCTTCAGAACGTATCCTCGTGGCTTCCAACCATCCTTTGGGCGGCTTGGACGGCATCGCCTTGATCGGTGCCGTGGGCAATCATCGTGGCGAAACCCTTACACCCGTCAACGACTTCCTGATGTTCGTGAAGAACCTGCAACCCATCTTTATCCCAGTGAGCAAGGTGGGCAGCGCGACGGCCAACCGCGAGGAGAGCCTGAAACTCTTCAACGAGACCTTCGCCGGCCCTGCCACGATTTGCTATTTTCCTTTCGGCCTCTGCTCGCGCAAGTCCAATGGCAAAATCATGGACTTGGACTGGAAAAAGACCTTCGTCACCAAGTCGCGGGCCAGTCGGCGCGACATTGTTCCCGTCCACATCGAAGGGCGCAACTCGAATTTCTTCTACAACCTTGCTCTATGGCGCAAACGCTTGGGAATCAAGGTGAACATTGAGATGGCTTTCCTCGTCGACGAGTTTTTCAAGCAGCGCAACAAGCAACTGACCATCACCTTTGGCAAGCCCATCCCTTACCAGACTTTCGACCATCGTTTCAGCGACGCGCAATGGGCCGAGAAACTACGCACCTTCTCCTATCAACTGCCGAAAGACCCCAACCAGATTTTTGATCCCGAAAAAGAATACACGATATGAAAGATATTATTGCACCGGTGCCTGTGGAGGCCATCATGGACGAGTTGACCCAAGACAAGTTCTTCCGCAAGACGAACAACGGCGGGAATGAGATTTACGTCCTCACCGCACACGATTCGCCTAACATCATGCGCGAAATCGGCCGCCTGCGCGAAATCAGTTTCCGCGACTCGGGCGGCGGCACGGGCTTAGACTGCGACATCGACGAGTTCGATACCCGTGAAGAGGATTATTTCATTCAGTTAATTGTTTGGAATCCAGTCGACAAGGCCATCATGGGCGGCTATCGTTTCCTGCTTTGCGATGGTTTGCAAATCGACGAAAACGGACAGGTTGACACGCCCACGAGCGAGCTTTTCCACTATTCCGAGAAGTTTGTCAATGAGTATTTGCCTTATACCTTGGAGTTGGGTCGCTCGTTTGTGCAGCCCGACTACCAGCCCTCGAAAAGTTTGTCGAAAGGAATGTATTCCCTTGACAATCTGTGGGATGGCTTAGGCTCGTTGGTCGACCTCTATCCCGATGCGCAGTATTATTTCGGCAAGGTGACCATGTATCCGCATTTGGAACGCACCTCGCGTGACATGATTCTGTATTTCATGCAGAAACACTTCCCCGACAAGGATAAGTTGGTGACGGTGCGCCCCGAACTCGACCTGCCCATCCTCACCGACCGCGCTTGGTTGGAGAGCCTTTTCTGTGCCGACAACTACCGCGACGATTACAAAACCTTGGTGAGATTGGTGCGTGAGCGCGGTGCTGCTGTGCCGCCCTTGGTGAACGCCTACATGAACCTTTCGCCCACCTTGCGCTCGTTTGGCACGGCCCTCAATCCCGGCTTCGGCAAGGTGGAAGAAACGGGTATCTTGGTGACTATCAAAGACATGTTTGAGGAAAAGGTGAAACGCCACCTGACTTACGACAAAGACGAAACCCCATCACACTTGATTCAAATCAAATAAAGACATGAATATCACGAAAGCCAATTTTTTGATGAGCAACACTCGCTTCGAGTTTTTGCCTAACGACAACATTCCCGAATATGCCTTCATCGGTCGCTCGAATGTGGGCAAGTCCTCGCTAATCAATATGTTGGTGCAGCGGAGAGGTTTGGCCAAGACATCTTCCGTTCCGGGCAAGACAGTGGCCATCAACCACTTCATTATCAACGATTCATGGTATATCGTCGACCTGCCTGGATACGGCTATGCGCAGCACTCGAAGAAGACCCGCGAGCAGTGGCGCGTCATGATTAACAACTATATTTCGCGGCGGCGCAACTTGGTTTGCACCTTCGTTCTCATCGATTCACGCATTGAGCCGCAAAACAACGACTTGGGCTTCGTGGAATGGTTGGGCGAGCATCAGGTGCCGTTCTGCATTGTTTTCACCAAGGCCGACAAGGTTTC